>CALLRY010000404.1:0-6813 GCA_938014285.1 uncultured Collinsella sp.
AACGACGGCATCAACCAGACCTGCATGGCCTACGGCGGGACCTACGGAAGCGCCACGGAGCCGGGCTCCGAGCAGCGCCGCTGTTTTGTCTCCGCCATGCGCGAGACGCTTGCGGTTGCCAACGCCGAGGACGTTGAGCTGACCGAGGCAGATCTGACGCAAATGGTGCACCTCATCGAGGGAATCGACCCCGCCGGTATGCCCTCGATGGCTCAAGACCGCATCGCAAGGCGCAAAACCGAGGTTGATGAGTTCGCGGGCACCATCTGCCGCCTCGCAGCCAAACACGATATCCAGGCACCGCAAAACGAGTGGCTCTATCGGCGCATCCGCGATATCGAGAAAAGCTGGTAGCGCCGACGCGCCGCATTCAACAGCCTTAACAGCAAAACCGCCGCAAGGGAACCTTTCCCCTGCGGCGGCCTTCATCTTCGTCTATGACCGGCGGCCGATCTCACAACAGTTAGCGTTGCGACCCCGGCACCTCGTCCTCATCGTCGCGGCAAAGAACCACGCCTGCGCTTCCCAGCAGCGTGGCCGCGATCAGCGCGCCGACCACAATAGAGGCAGCCCCACAAGACCCCTGCACACCTGCGACGAGCGCGGCCGTAGGACCAAGGCAACCAAGCGTCAATGCAATGGCGGCAACGGCGATATCTCGAGCGTTCACAAGACCACTTCCTCCACGAGAAAGACCTTATTTCTCATGAACTAGTGTGCCCCGCATCCATACGCCCAGCGTACCGCCACGGTAAGGGCTCTGTTAACTCGAACGCACATAAAGAACGGGCGGCTTTACGTTGCCTAAAAGCTCAGTAAAGACGCCCGCCCATCATGTGCCTATTTTGCTTATGGCAGATTACCAACCGGTGTAGTAGTCGGTGGTTCCGGCAGCGCAGCCGGAGTCATAGACCTTGCAATCACCCTTGGAGCCCGTAAAGGTCGAGCCCTGGGCCATATCGCCCGCGGCAACAACGTAATAGCCGTCGGAATCGCGCCAGAAGCCCTCAGAATCCTGAGTCCATTCGCCCGTGCGATAGTGATAAAGCACATTGCTGCTGTAATAGGTCTCGCGGCGCCCGTTGTAGTTATTGACACCCGCAGAGCGCGTCAGGCCCGATCCGTTCGCGTAGGACGCGGCAGACGCGTAAGGCGGAGTATAACCGGCGTTGTAGTACGAAGCCTGGGCGGCCTCGGCAGCCTCCGCCTCGGCGGCAGCCTCGAGCGCTTCGCACTTGGCATCCTCAAGCGCAGCGCGCAGCTCATCGAGCTCGGTCGACTTGGCGTCGACCTCCCCCATCGTCAACAGGCTACCCGCACCGTCGATGCAACCCTGCAGCACAGCGCGCTCGTCATCGGTGGCATAGTCGCCATACATATTCATGATGATCTGAGCGCGCATCTCCAGGGAATCGCGCTTGGCCTCCATCGAGGCGTTCCACTCCTGCATGGAACCATAACCATCGCCACGATAGTCAACGGGCTGCACCAGCGTCGTCTCGGACGGAGTAGATCCAACCGTATCGGACAGTGTTGCGGCGTGGGCATCAGTTGCACCGGCGCCCGCCAAAAGTGCCACGGTCAGAGCGGCGGAAAGGGCGGCGGTTTTCGGTTTTCGTGAATCAATCCTCATGTAGCTGGAAACCTCCGTAGTGCGTTTTTGCTGCGTTTGAGCTGCGTGTGATTCGATCGCGCTGCATAGTACCCCGAGCAAATCGCGACCTGCGGTTTTACTTAAAAGGCGCACGTCAATTGCGTAAAACTCACATCCTCTCAACAGGAGTTTTCCACAACTCGAATGCATAAAGCGTGTCAAAAACCCTGTTTTTGCACCCTCTCTATGCAAATAAGGCGCCTGTGCAACCATTGTTCGCACAGGCGCCTTGAGCAGGCATTTTATGCAGTTATACCTATCGAGTCGCAAGGGGTCCTTGCACAAGTCGCCTTACTCGTCCAGCGCGGCGAAGGCCTGCTTCAGATCCCAAATGATATCCTCGGCGTTCTCGGTACCGATGGAAAGACGGATCGTGGAGGGCGTGATGTTCTGCTCGGCGAGCTCCTCGGCAGAGAGCTGGGAGTGCGTGGTGGTAGCCGGGTGCACGACGAGCGACTTGACGTCGGCCACGTTGGCGAGCAGCGAGAACACCTGCAGATGATCGATGAACTTCCAAGCTGCCTCCTGGCCACCCTTAATCTCAAAGGTAAAGATCGAGGCACCGCCACGGGGGAAGTACTTCTGATAGAGCTCGTGATCGGGGTGCTCAGGCAGGCTCGGGTGGTTCACCTTGGCGACGTGGCTGTCACCAGCCAGGAACTCAACGACCTTCTTGGTGTTCTCGACATGACGGTCAACGCGCAGCGACAGAGTCTCGGTGCCCTGGAGCAGGACCCAGGCGTTGAACGGACTGATGCAAGCGCCCTCGTCACGCAGCAGGATAGCGCGGACATAGGTTGCAAAGGCGGCGGGACCGGCAGCCTCGGCAAACGAGACACCGTGGTAGGAGGGGTTGGGCTCAGCAATCTGGGCGTACTTTCCGCTCGCCTTCCAATCGAAGTTACCGCCGTCGACGATCACACCGCCCAGCGAGGTGCCGTGGCCGCCGATGAACTTGGTTGCGGAGTGGACGACGATATTGGCACCATGCTCCAGCGGACGGAGCAGATACGGGGTGCCGAAGGTGTTGTCGACGACAACCGGCAGACCGTGCTTCTTGGCGATCTCGGAGATGGCGTCGATGTTGGGGATGTCGGAGTTGGGGTTGCCGAGCGTCTCGAGATAGATGACCGTGGTGTTGTCCTTGATGGCACCCTCGACCTCTTCAAGGTTATGGGCATCGACAAACGTGGTCTCGACGCCAAACTGGGAGAGCGTATGCTCCAGCAGGTTGTAGGAGCCACCGTAGATGGTCTTCTGAGCCACCACGTGGTCACCGGCCTGGGCAAGAGCCTGCAGGGTATAGGTGATGGCAGCAGCACCGGAGGCGACGGCAAGACCTGCCACGCCACCCTCGAGGGCGGCGATACGGTCCTCGAAGACGCCCTGGGTGGAGTTGGTCAGACGGCCGTAGATGTTACCGGCGTCGGCAAGACCAAAGCGGTCGGCGGCGTGCTGGGAGTTGCGGAACACATAGCTCGTGGTCTGGTAGATAGGCACGGCGCGGGAGTCGGATGCAGGATCGGCGCTCTCCTGGCCAACGTGCAGCTGCAGGGTATCGAAACCAAAGGTGTGCTCGGGGTTGTTGATAAACTGGCTCATGATGATCTCCTTGATCGAACAAAAGTAATAAGAGTAAGAGAAGTGAGTCGCTGTCTCCTGATCACGCCGACGGGCGCAAACAGGAGCCCGGCATTCGTCTTGGTAAGCAATTCATATGCGGGCCTCCTTTCGCATCCCGGTTCCGTAGTTGGCTTAATTACCTACCGTCTTTGTGTGTTTTGAATAGTACGAGCATTGTTTTCCTCGGTCAATCACTTTAAAGCGCTAACCTGTTATCGGTTTTATAGATAACACTCGAAAGGACGGGCGCCGATGACCCTCCAACAGCTTCGCTTTTTGATCGCCGTGGCAGAGTCCGGTTCGATCAACGCCGCAGCCCAGCGCCTCTATACGGCACAGTCCAATATCTCCAATGCCGTCAAAAGCCTGGAGCAGGAACTTCATATCGAAATCTTTACGCGCTCCAGCCGCGGTGTTGCACTCACCAACGACGGCACCGAGCTTTTGGGTTATGCACGCCAGGTCGTAGAGCAGGCCGACATGCTCGAGGCCCGCTACGAGGACGGCGGTACCCCGCAAGCCCGCCATTTCCGCCCAACACTACGCCTTTTCGGTCGAGGCCTTTGTCAACGTAGTCGAGCGCTGCCGCGACAGCAAGTTCGAGTTCATCATGCGCGAGACCACCACAGCGCAGATTATCGACGACGTGCGCGCGTTTAGCAGCGATATCGGCATCCTCTATCTGGATGACTTTAATACCCGTGTCTTGCAGAAGGCCTTTACCGATGCCCGAGCGAGCTTTCATCCCCTCTTTGATGCAAAAGTCCACGTGTTCGTCAGCGAACGCCACCCGCTCGCACGCCGTTCGCAGCTGTCCCTTGCCGACCTCACGCCCTATACGCGCTACAGCTTTGAGCAAGGCACCTCGAACTCCTTCTATTACGCCGAGGAACCGTTTAGCTATATTCCCTGCAACCGCAATATCCGCGTATCCGACCGCGGGACGCTCACCAACCTGCTTATCACCTCGAACGGCTATGCGCTGTCGACCGGCGTACTCTCCAGCGAAATGCAGTGGGGCATGGCCTCGATCCCCCTGGCAGACGCCCCGACGATGCATGTGGGCTACATCATGCATGACGACCGCAAGCCCTCTCCCCTCTTGCAGCAATACCTCGACGAGCTCAACCGCATCATCCATGCCAACCAACTGTCGGAAGACGGGGTAGAAATCGTAGATTGCTAGCCCCCGGCGGGCATGGCGCTACAATGGTCACTCACGCGAAACGTACCCAACGAAAGGAACCATGTGAAGGTCATCATCTATACCGACGGCTCGGCCCGATCAAATCCGGGACGCGGCGGCTACGGCGCCGTGCTCAAATACACCAACCCCGCCGGCAAGACCTTCACCTCTGAGCTTTCGCGCGGCTACGCCAAGACCACCAACAACCGCATGGAGCTCATGGCCGTTATCGTGGCACTCGAGGCGCTCAACCGCCCCTGCGACGTCGAAGTCCATTCCGATTCGCAGTACGTCGTTAACGCCTTCAACAAGCACTGGATTGACGGATGGAAAAAACGCGGCTGGAAGACCGCCAACAAGCAGCCCGTCAAGAACCGCGATCTGTGGGAGCGCCTACTCACCGCAAAGAGCAAGCACAAGGTTGAGTTCATCTGGGTTAAGGGTCACGCCGGCCATGAGCTCAACGAGCGCTGCGACGAGCTCGCCACCACGGCGGCCGACGGCAGCAACCTCGATATCGACACCGGCTTTAACGAGAGCGACCTGTAACGGCGTTTTCGTACGCTATTTCCTGCCCCTTCGCGCTACACTCATCCTGTAAACCGAACGGCACGAGGGGGATACATGCTGCGTATAGCGACCATCGGCACATCCATGATTACCGACGACTTTATCCAGGTCGTCAACGCCAACGACCAAGCCGCGTTTGTGGGCACGCTCTCGCGCGATGCCAATCGCGGTGCTGCCTTTACCGCCGAGCGCGGTGGCGAGCGAAACTTTACTTCACTCGATGAGCTCGCGGCAGCCGCCGACGTCGACGCCGTCTATATCGGCAGCCCCAACGCACTTCACTACGAGCAGGCCCTTGCCTGCATCGCCGGTGGCAAGCACGTCATCGTCGAGAAGCCCTTCTGCGCCACCGAGGCGCAAGCGCTGGAAGTCTTCCGCGCTGCCGAGGCAGCAGGTGTCGTGGCCCTCGAGGCCATGCGTCCCCTCCACGATCCCGCCTTCCACGCCATCGAGGACGCCCTGGGTGAGATCGCCCCCATCCGCCGCGCCTCATTGCGCTTTGGAAAATATTCCTCGCGCTACAACGAGATTCTCGCGGGACGCGCCACCAATATCTTCGACTGCAATATGGCCTCGGGTTCCCTCATGGATATTGGCGTCTACACCGTCGAGCCCATGGTCGAGATTTTCGGCATGCCCTCCGGCCTTACGAGCATGACCACCCTGCTCGATCCCACCACGCGACAGCTCACGCACGGCCCCATCGACGGCTGCGGTTCCATCCTCGCCAGCTACGGCGGTGGCCGTATCTCCGTCGAGCTCGCGCACTCCAAAATTACGAATGACCTGCTGCCCTCGCAGATCGAAGGCGAGCGTGGCACTATCCAGATCGACCATCTGTCCACGCCCCGCAACGTCCGCATCGACTATCGCGGCGACGTCGTACGCGGCTCGGCGACCGAGGCGCCGCGCGAACAGGGCGACAACGGCCGCGTGCTCGACCTGCCCAAATCGAGCAACACTATGGAATACGAACTCACAGACTTCATCACCGCCATCGGCGGCATCGATAACGTCAAGGAAGAGATTTGGGAGACCCCGGCGGGACGCCACGAGCTTGGCCACTACCGCGATGTCACGCTCGTCTCACTACGCATCATGGATGCCGTGCGCCAGCAGGCCGGCATTACCTTCCCGGCCGACGCAGGCAAGCAGGCATAGCGATGGGCCTCTTCGATACGTTCTTCTCCAGCGTCACCGGCGGCAGTCGAGAGCCTCAAAAACCATCAAACGTCGAGCTCGAGCTGCGCCGCAGGCTTACTGTGCTCGCAAGCGACGAGGCCACTCAAGACACTCCCCTGCGCTATTTCCTGCGCTGGGAGGGGCAAGTCCAAGGCGTTGGTTTTCGCTTTACCAACACCAACCTCGCGCAGGCACGCGCACTCACCGGCTGGGTGCGTAACATGGAAGACGGCTCAGTCGAGATGGAGATACAGGGAGCTCCGGCAAATATCCTATCTCATCTCGAGGCGCTTCATGCCTCCTACGAGCGCATGGGAACGCGTTTTCGCCTCATAGACGCTCAGGCCCGAGCCCCACTTGCCAATGAAGACGGTTTCAGTCCTCATTATTAGTATTGTGTGCTAAATACGGTATCATTTACCTACGACCGTTGATAGAAAAGAGGCGAGGCGCATGGCGGTGCAAAGAAGGAATACCAGGCAGCGAAAGCTGGTTCTTGACGCCGTGCGCCAAAGCTATAACCATCCCACCGCCGACGAAATCTACAACGCCGTGCGCGCGCAGGATGACAAAATCAGCCGCGGTACGGTCTACCGCA
>CALLRY010000405.1:0-2444 GCA_938014285.1 uncultured Collinsella sp.
GGCGGTTGGCGAAGATGCCCATGCAGATGGTCATGATGCCGGCGCCCAGGCAGGTGGCGCAGGCGAGCGCTCCCGCATCGATGCCGGCGCCCGAGAGCACCGCAGGGTTGACGGCGATGATGTAGGCCATCGCCAGGAATGTTGTCAGTCCAGCGCGAAGTTCGGTCCCGATTGTGGACTTGCGCTCACTGACGTGAAAAAGTTCGTCCATGCATACCCTTTCCTTGTTCGGCCCCGAGTTTAGGCCGATTGACACGAACTCAACTACTATATCGCCTTTGAAAGGTTGATGTTCCTCGCATGTTGATGTTCGGCGCTTTGTAGCAGACGGACGGTATTTTTCGCATGAAAATGTGTGGGTACCGTATACTTAAGCAGTTACAACGACCCCTATGGAGGAACGTATGATTAAAGAGCTCTGCCACGACGAGGCTATTCTGTCCCAGCGTTGCGAGGTCGCGACCGTCGAGGACGAGTCGGTGGCACAGGACCTGATCGATACCATCAAGTCGCTCGACGATGCCGGCTGCCTTGCCGCCAACCAGATCGGCGTCACCAAGAAGGTCTGCGTCTATCTGGACGACGCCGGCGAGCCCCATGTGCTCTACAACCCCCGTCTGGTGTTTGGCCTGGGTGCCAGCAAGATGGAGGAGAGCTGCCTGACGCACGAGGAGGTCACCAAGTCCACGCGCTATATCAAGTGCAAGGTTGCCTTTGACCAGATTGTCGACGGCAAGATGAAGGAGTGCCGCCGCGACTACGCGGGCTTTGAGGCACAGATGATCCAGCATATGATCGATCACTGTCTAGGAAAGTTGGTCTAAGGGGACCAAAGCACCGCACTTCGTCTCTTTTGGCCCGGGCATGACATTGTTGTCATGTCCGGCTTTTGTGTTTAGCGCCTTTTTGTTTGGAGACAATGAAATTAGCAAGAACGTAAAGCTAGGAGGCGCTATGTGCACGAGTATTCGATTTACCGATAATTCTGGCCACATGTATCTAGGCCGCAACCTCGACTGGAGCTTTGACTACGGCCAACAGGTTCGCGTGATGCCGCGCGGGTTCCACATTCCGTATTCGTTTATCGACGACGCGACAGCGGCACACGCGGTGATCGGTATGTGCATCGATTACAAGAACTACCCTATGTTCTTCGATTGCGGCAACGATGCGGGCCTCGCCGTAGCGGGCCTCAATTTCCCGGGTTATGCCGAGTATGCCGAGGACCCTGTCAACGGCAAGACCAATATCGCGGCCTATGAGTTTCCCCTGTGGGTGGCAGCGACGTTCTCGACGGTCGATGAGGTCGAGGCCGCGCTGCGCGACACGGTGATTGTCGCCAAATCTGCCGGAGAGGGGCTGGGCGTGTCGCTGCTCCATTGGATTATCGGCGACAGCCAGCGCAGCATCGTGGTCGAGATGATGGCTGACGGCCTGCATGTATACGACGATCCGGTCGACACCCTTGCCAACCAGCCGACCTTCCCGTGGCACATGGAAAACCTGCGCACCTATATCACCGCCACAAGCGATTTTCCGCAGACGGCGACATGGCGTGGCGCCGAGCTCAAGCCCTATGGAGCCGGTGCCGGCATGCGCGGCATTCCGGGCGATTGCTATTCGCCGAGCCGTTTTGTAAAGGCGGCGTACCTCAATGCCAATTACCCGCAAAAGGAGAGCGAGACCGAAAACGTCGTTCGCATGTTCCGCTCGCTCGAGGGCGTGGTGATGATCGAGGGAGCGTCCAGGATGGGCGATGGCAAGTTCGAGAAGACTATCTACACCGGATGCTTTAGCGCGCGCACGGGCAATTATTACTATGCGATGTATGGGGATCCGTCGATTCGCTACGTGAGCCTGATGGATGCCGAGGGCGCGAGCCCCGATAGGCTCGTGGTTCCCGAGCCGCGCCGTTCGTAGTCGATAGCTTTACCGCAATGCAAAGCGGCCCTGCGTCTCCCGTGAGGTGCAGGGCCGCTTTCGTTGATTTGTGACGTCGCTAGAAGTTGGCGTCGTTGAGTTGTTCACTTGCGAGGCCGTCGAGCAGTTGCTGTTCGGGCGTATCGGCGACGCTCTCGAGCAGCTCGGTGGGATCGACGTTCATGTCCCTACCGGCCTCGTTGCCGTTGACCAAGTCGTCCGAGAAGATGTCGACTTCCATTTCCTCGGCCTCTTCAATCTGAACCTCGAGCGGCACCTGGGTGCGCACGAGCTTAACGGCCGGGCGCATGCGGGCAAACAGCGGCACGTACTCGATGATGATGGCAGAGTTCTCGAGACCGTACCAGCGCGCCGGGCTTCCGCAAGCGCGGCGGACGGCGTACTTGATGGCCATCACGCGGTGGTCATTGCGGTTGATGTCCGTTTCGGGGGCAAGCATCTTGCGCAGCATGCAAAAACGGAAGTCGCCCACGTTGCCGCGCGTCTCGTAGATGGAGTAGGTG
>CALLRY010000406.1:0-2003 GCA_938014285.1 uncultured Collinsella sp.
ACAATACCGCCCTCGCCCACCAGCGCCGCCGGAGCCTCAAACTGCGGCTTTACGAGCGTGCAGAATGCACCCGTAGGAGCCAGGCAGGCCAGTACCGCATCGATAATGTTCGCGATGCTGGTAAACGAGACATCACACACAGCCAGGTCGATGGTGCCGGCATAGCCAAGCTCAGGCAGCTGCGTCACGTTTGTGCGCTCATGCAGCGTCACGCGATCGTCCTGACGCAATGACCAATCGAACTGGGCGCGACCCACGTCCACCGAGACAACGGTCGCAGCGCCGCGCTTGAGCAGGCAATCGGTAAAGCCGCCGGTAGAGCAGCCCACATCCAGACAGGCAAGGCCCGTCGGATTGATACCAAACGTATCAAGCGCGCCTTCGAGCTTAAGACCGCCGCGGCCAACATAGGGAATGCGCCCCTTCACGTGCAACGGCAGGCCCGGGGTCACCTTAAGGCCCGGCGAAGTCAAGCGCTCGCCGCCACTCGAGACCAAGCCAGCCATAAGAGTGCGAAGGGCATCCGCGCGATCGGCGCAGATGCCCTGTGAAATCAGTTCGTCATCAAGACGCACGCGTTTCATGAATGCCATCAACCATTCGTATCCGGAGATGCGGCCTAGCTATCCTGTGATTCGTTTGCCGCATCCTCATCGTATTCCTGCTCGAGCTTGTCGGCCTCACGCGGCGTCAGCTCAAACTTATCGACCATGTCGACCGCACGGGAGCCCAGCTCAATCGCCTCGTCAAACAGATCGAGCGAACGCTCCAAGGACGTATCCTTAGAGCGAACGGTAGCTATGATCTGGTCCAAGCGGTCCGAAATCTCGTCGAAGTTGCGGACGGAACCCTCTGGCATGGCTACTCCTCGACGGTACCGGTCTCGACCTCGGCGACCTCAGCGTCCTCGTCGAGAACGCCGGCCTCGGCCTGAGCAACCGCAACCTTTGCGGCAGCCTCGGCAGCCTGTGCCTCCTCGCGAGCGCGATCCTCGGCCAGCAGCTCCTGGTATAGGTCCTCGCCCGGCAGCTCCTCGCTGCGAGCGATCTTACCCAGCACGCCGTTGACGAACGACGCGGACTGGTCGGTGCCATAGGCCTTGGCAAGCTCAACGGCCTCGTTGATCACGATGGCGTCCGAGACCTCCTCGTCGGTGAGGAAACGCATCTCGTAAACGGCGATACGCAGCAAGTTGCGGTCGGCGCCGGGCATGCGCATAAGATCCCAGTTCTTGGCAACGGAGCGCAGAGCACAGTCGATGCGGTCGATATGCTCGTAGGCACCTCGGCACAGCTCCAGCGCATAGGGATCGAGGGGACCCTTCGAGATCAGGAAATCACCCTCGAGGACGCGCTCGAGCGGGCTGTCCGTGGCCTCGGCCTGGAACAGCAGCTGCAGCGCCTGACTGCGGGCAAGCGTACGCCCGCGATAAACCTTAAGGCTCAAAGGTTACTCCTTGGGGAAAACGAGGCCGTCGATGCAAACGTCAACGCGCTCGACCTCAACGCCAACCTGGGCATCGATGGCGGCGACCACGGCAGCGCGAACGGCCTCGGCGAGTTTCTTGAACGGATAGCCAAAGAACACCACGACGCGCACGGTGAGTGCGAGCTTGTCGCCGGCCTCGACCGCCGGCTCGGAAGCCGGGGCCTTGGACGAGAGCATCATGGAGACAAGGTTGGTGGCAAGGTCCTTGACGCCAACGGAGGCGATGCCCTCGACATCCGACACGGCGCGCGAAACGATGGCGGTCAGAACATCGGGCGAAATGCCGATGCCGTCAATCTTGATTTCCTGGGGCATGAGTCCTCCTAGAAGAGTTGGTGCTAGACGCGGGAGACGAACTTGCCGTCGCGGGTGTCAACCTTGATGACCTCGCCCTCGTTGAGGTACATGGGGACCTGGATGACAGCGCCGGTGTCGATCGTGGCCGGCTTGGTGGAACCCTGGACGGTGTCGCCCTTAAAGCCCGGGTCGGTCTGGACGATGGTGGTCTCGATGAA
>CALLRY010000407.1:0-3931 GCA_938014285.1 uncultured Collinsella sp.
TCGGCTGCTGACAACCAGTAGTGACCTTATGGGATTTAGTTTTGCCCGGTGCTTCACCGCAAGTGAGGTGCCGGGCTTGCGCTAGTATCATGAACTAGTAGTTTTCCAGCAATCATCCAACACATCAGGAGTTGCGTTGTTTTCTTTGATGGATATGTTCTTCGGTAGCTATGCGGGCGATCTTGCCATCGACCTCGGCACCGCAAATACGCTTGTCTCCGTGCGCGGCAAGGGTATCGTCATTCGCGAGCCCTCCGTCGTCGCCATCGACAAGAACGACGAGCGCATCCTGGCGGTCGGTATCGAGGCAAAGCGCATGCTCGGCCGTACGCCCGGCAACATCGTGGCTGTTCGTCCCCTGAAGGACGGCGTCATCGCCGACTTCGATGTTACCGAGGCCATGCTTCGCTACTTTATCGACAAGGCGTCCGAGAAGCGCTATCCGTGGACCCCGCGTCCGCGCGTTGTCGTCTGCGTTCCCTCCGGCGTCACGTCGGTCGAGAAGCGTGCCGTCTTTGAGGCCACGATCCAGGCTGGCGCTCGCCAGGCCTACCTGATTGAGGAGCCCATGGCTGCCGCTATCGGCGCCGACCTGCCCGTCGAGGAGCCCACCGGCTCCATGGTCATCGACATCGGTGGCGGTACCACCGAGGTCGCTGTTATCGCCATGGGCGGCATCGTCGTCTCGCAGTCCATTCGTATTGCCGGCGACGAGTTCGATCAGGCTATCCTCACGCACGTTCGTGATGCCTACAACCTGGCCATCGGCGAGCGTACGGCAGAGGACATCAAGATCAAGGTCGGCTCCGCCGTGCCGCTCAAGGACGAGCTTGACGTCGAGGTCAACGGCCGCGACGTGATTACCGGTCTGCCCAAGACCGTGCGCATCGAGAGTGAGGAGATTCGTCGCGCGCTCAACAAGCCGC
The DNA here is from genome assembly GCA_938014285.1 of uncultured Collinsella sp. Classification (GTDB taxonomy): domain Bacteria; phylum Actinomycetota; class Coriobacteriia; order Coriobacteriales; family Coriobacteriaceae; genus Collinsella. Next base: position 927 of record CALLRY010000407.1, read on the forward strand.
TCGACGAGATGGCCAAGGCCGTCAAGGACGCCCTCGATGCCACGCCTCCCGATCTCGCCTCGGACCTTATGTACTACGGCATTTTGCTGACCGGTGGCGGCGCGCTGCTGCGCGGTCTCGACGTGCGCCTGCGCGATGAGACCGGCGTTTCGGTCAACGTCAGCCCCACGGCGCTCGATAACGTCGTTAACGGCTGTGCCCGCGTGCTCGAGGCCAATGCGTTTGATGGCGGCTTCGTCCAGACCAATGCTTAATTTCCAAAAGGTGGATTCCATTTGGCACGATCTTCGGGTTTCTCCACAAATCTGAATACCAAGCGACAATCAACGGGTATGCGCCCGTTGATTGTTTTCAGCCTGATTTCGGTGTTGCTGCTCACGTTTTACATCCGCGAGGGCGAGGCAGGGCCGATTCATGCCGTGCGTTCGGGCGTAACGACGATTACCTCTCCGGTGCGCTTTGTGGGCTCGGCTGTGGCGGCTCCCTTCAATGCGATTGGCAACGTGTTCTCTAACCTAACGGCGTCGCAGGACACGCTCGACGAGCTCAAGAAGCAAAATGAGGAGCTGACCTCTAAGGTCGCCGAGCTTTCTGAGGCTCAAAAGACTGCCGAGCGCCTGGAGGGCCTGGTCGGGCTGCAATCGACCTACAACCTCAAATCGACCGCAGCTCGTATCGTTGGTGCCTCCGGCGATGCCTGGACCTCGACCGTTACCATCGACAAGGGCTCTGCCGACGGCCTTACCATCAACATGCCCGTGACGAGTTCTGCCGGTGTTATCGGCCAGATTATCGAGGTATCGGCCAAGACCTCTACCGTGCGCCTGATTGGCGACGAGAACTCGGGCGTGTCCGCCATGGTGCAGGACACGCGCGCCCAGGGTATGCTGCAAGGTCAGGCTGACGGCACGCTGCGTCTTGAGTACGTGAGCGTCGACTCCGATGTTAAGGTTGGCGATATCATCGTGACCTCTGGCATCGGCGGCGTGTTCCCCAAGGGCCTTCCGCTTGGCACCGTCTCGTCGGTTGAGAAATCGGCAAACGACGTGTACTACACCATTGTGGTGCGCGCTCAGACCACGGCCGAGAACAACGAGGAAGTGCTGGTCATCCTCGCTGACCGACGAACAGTCGGCCTCGGATGAGGACGTGAGCACGGCCAACAGCACGCCGCAGGGAACGTCGCGCGATGCTGCGACCAAGACGAAGGACGAGAGCTCGGATGACAGTTCCGACACGTCCGAGACGACCGATTCTGGCTCGAGCGAATAGGGGGCATGTCCATGGATCTACACGAGCAGGGGATGAGCTCCCGCACGTTTGTAATCGCCGCCATTGTGTGTGTGCTGCTGCAGGCGGGCCTGGCACCGCAGATCTCCATTGCGGGAGGTCGCGTCAACTTCATGATTATCCTGGTGTGCCTAAGCGTGTTCTCGGGCGACCCGACCCGTGCCGTCGTGTGCGGTTTTTGCAGCGGCTTGTTTTATGACCTGTCCGCTGCCGTGCCGGTGGGCGTTATGTCGCTCCTGCTGACCGTGGGTTCTTTTGCCCTGGTGCACAGCGCCGTCGGTCAGACGGGCGGTACCCCAAGTGCGCGCGGCGTCACTGTGGGCGCCTTCGCGCTCGTCATTAATGTGATCTACAGCATCATCTTGCTGTTTATGGGTTTGGAGACGAGCTTTGTCGTGGCGATCTTCGGCCATGCGCTGCCGTCCTCGATCCTGACGGGTCTGGTTGCCATTCCGTTTTTGATGTCCGGCGTCGTGCCACAGTCCGGCTATGGATTCTCCGCACGTGGCGGACGCCAGACGGGTATGCGCTTTAAGCCCAAGACCCGCAAGCTCAAATAGGGGAGGCCCGTAGATGTCTTCCCAGTTGACGGTTATTATCGCCGGTATCGTGCTAGTTGTGGCCATCGTGGTCGCACTGGTCATCATGCGTCGCGGCGATTCCCGTTTTACCTACGATACGCAGCATGGAACGACCCCGCGCGCCACCGAGGGCGAGGGCAATACCGCGGTGACCGCCTTTAAGGGCCGCTTTTCCATCCTCACCACGGGTGTGGGCGCGATGTTTGCGGCGCTCGCCGTCAAGCTGTGGGGCATGCAGATGGTCTCGTCGGACTATTACGAGAAGCAGGCCAATAGTAATCAGACTCGCACCGTTACCACTCCTGCTGTGCGCGGCCGCATCCTCGACCGCAATGGCGTGGCGCTTGTCCAGAACCGTCCCTCACTTGCTGTCGTGGCCTACCGCGACCTTGCCGAGGATGAGATCCTGGTTCGCCATCTTGCCAACGTGCTTGGAATGCCTTACGTGGCGGTCCTTCGCAATATTCAGGACAATACAGAGGGCGCTCAGAGCCTGCATACCATCGCGACGGACGTCCGTCGCTCCACGGTTGCCTATATTCAGGAGCATGCCGGCGAGTTCCCGGGCGTCAAGATTGCCGAGCGTACCGAGCGCCAGTATCCATATGGCGAGACGGCATGCCATATCTTGGGCTATACCGGCACCATTACCTCCGAGCAGCTCGAGGCCCAGAATAAGAAAACCTCTGGGGATGATGATGCTTCTGCTGGCAAGATTACGTACCAGTCGGGCGATATCGTGGGCCAGGCGGGCGTTGAGAGCTACTACGAAAACCTGCTGCAGGGTATTCGTGGCGAGCAGACCGTCAAGGTCGATGCCTCGGGCAATGTGACCGGTCAGGCCGGCGCCGTGCCCGCGAAGGCCGGCTCCGACATTAAGCTCACGCTCGACCTTAAGATCCAACAGGCCTGCGAGACGGCACTGGCGAGCGCTATCGAGCTTGCCAAGACCACTGGCTACAGCAATGCCGGCAACGGCGCTGTGGTGTGTCTCGATCCCAACAATGGCGAGATACTGGGCATGGCGAGCGAGCCCAAGTTCGATCCGTCCGTCTTTATCGGCGGCGTCTCAAATGACGTGTGGACCGAGCTCAATGATGACAAGGGTTCGCACCCGCTGCTCAACCGCGCCAT
>CALLRY010000408.1:0-1406 GCA_938014285.1 uncultured Collinsella sp.
CCCGCCCCGCCAAGTCCGGCGACGACATCATCAGCGGCTGCATCAACATGACGGGGCTCATCCACGTGCGCACCACCAAGCCCTTTGGCGAGTCCACCGTCGCGCGCGTCCTGGAGCTCGTAGAAAACGCCAGCGAAAAGAAGGCGCGCACCGAGAACTTCATCACGCGCTTCGCCCGCGTCTACACGCCCGCCGTCACCGGCGCTGCCGCGGTGCTCGCGCTTGGCGGCGGCTTGGTCACCGGCGCCTGGTCCGACTGGATCCTGCGCGGCCTGACCTTCCTGGTCGTCAGCTGCCCGTGCGCACTCGTGATCAGCGTGCCGCTCAGCTTCTTTGGCGGCATCGGCGGCGCATCAAAACTAGGCGTTCTCATCAAGGGTTCTAACTACCTCGAAACGCTCGCCGACGTGGACACCGTCGTCTTCGACAAGACCGGCACGCTCACCAACGGCACGTTTTCGGTCGTGGCGGTGCACCCCGAGTCTGGCTATACCGAGCAGTCGTTGCTCGAGGTCGCAGCCCTTGCGGAGTCGTTCTCCGATCACCCCATCGCGCAGTCCGTGCGCGCCGCCTACCATGGCGAGGTCGACCCCAAGCGCGTATGCGACTCCACCAACGACGCGGGCCATGGCGTGACGGCAACCATCGACGGCAAGCACGTCGTCGTTGGCAATGCCAAGATGCTTGCTGCGGCCGGTATCGACGCTCCCAATTGCGAGGTTGTCGGCACAATCCTCCACGTGCTCGTTGACGGCGTGTACGCCGGCCACATCGTGATTGCAGACACCGTTAAGGCCGATGCCGAGCAGACGATCCGCGACCTGCACGCCGCCGGCGTCAAGCGCACCGTCATGCTCACGGGCGACCGCGAGGAAGTGGCTGCTGCGGTGGCCAAGCAGCTGGGGCTCGACGAGTTCCACGCGCAGCTGCTGCCGGGCGACAAGGTCGAGCGCGTCGAGGCATTGCTGGCAGCCGAATCGGGCAAGGGCAAGCTCGCCTTTGTCGGCGACGGCATCAACGATGCGCCCGTGCTCACCCGCGCGGACGTTGGCATTGCCATGGGCGCTATGGGTTCCGACGCCGCGATTGAGGCCGCCGACGTTGTGCTCATGGACGACAAGCCGTCCAACATTTCCCGCGCGATCCGCGTGGCACGAAAGACCATGGCGATTGTCTGGCAGAACATCATCTTTGCGCTGGGTATTAAGTTACTGATTCTGGTGCTTGCGGCACTGGGCATCGCCAACATGTGGCTTGCCGTGTTCGGCGACGTAGGCGTGGCGATCATCGCCATCCTGAACGCCATGCGCGCGATGGGTGTCAAGAACCTGTAGCGTTCGTGGGCTGTCCGGCCGGGACCGGGCTTGGTTTTGAAAACGTCCTCGCGCATGAGGCCCGTCTTTCCT
>CALLRY010000409.1:0-1333 GCA_938014285.1 uncultured Collinsella sp.
CGAAATTCCTTGTCGGGTAAGTTCCGACCTGCACGAATGGCGTAACGACTTCCCCACTGTCTCGACCAGGAGCTCGGCGAAATTGCAGTACGAGTAAAGATGCTCGTTAAGCGCAGAAGGACGAAAAGACCCCGGGACCTTTACTATACCTTGGTATTGGCGTTAGGCGCGGATTGTGTAGCATAGGCGGGAGGCTTCGAAGCGTGGGCGCCAGCTCATGTGGAGCCGCAAGGTGAAATACCGCTCTGTTCGCATTGGATGTCTAACCTCGAACAGTCATCCTGTTCAGGGACAGTGCCTGGCGGGTAGTTTAACTGGGGCGGTTGCCTCCCAAAGAGTAACGGAGGCGCTCAAAGGTCCGCTCAGCCCGGTTGGCAATCGGGTTTCGAGTGTAATCGCACAAGCGGGCTTGACTGCGAGAACGACGGTCCGAGCAGGGACGAAAGTCGGGACTAGTGATCCGGTGCCGGTGTACGGACGCGGCATCGCTCAACGGATAAAAGGTACCCCGGGGATAACAGGCTGATCATTCCCAAGAGTCCATATCGACGGGATGGTTTGGCACCTCGATGTCGGCTCGTCGCATCCTGGGGCTGGAGCAGGTCCCAAGGGTTCGGCTGTTCGCCGATTAAAGCGGCACGCGAGCTGGGTTCAGAACGTCGTGAGACAGTTTGGTCTCTATCCTCTGCGCTCGTTGGAATGCTGAGGAGGCCTGCCCATAGTACGAGAGGACCTGGGTGGACGAACCTCTGGTATGCCGGTTGTCACGCCAGTGGCACGGCCGGTTGGCTACGTTCGGAAGGGATAACCGCTGAAAGCATCTAAGCGGGAAGCCTGCTCCAAGATAAGCATTCCGTGGAACCTTCGAGTTCCTGTAGTCCCCATGCAGAACACGTGGTCGATAGGCCGGACGTGGAAGCCCCGCGAGGGGTGGAGCCGACCGGTACTAACGGACGAAAGGCAACACTAACATTCCAACCCCTGGCGGTTGGACCGCATCTTCCTCCTGCAAACGGCACCAGACGGCAATGAGCATTGTCTGGCCACAAGACGAAACATCGACATATCCGCGTCCGCTGTCCGGTTCCCAGGCCGCCACAGGCCGGCAGACCCCAGCGTCTGACCGTATAAGAGAAGATTTGCGGCGGCCATGGCCCAGGTGAGACGCCCGGTCCCATTCCGAACCCGGAAGCTAAGGCCTGGCACGGCGATGGTACTGCACCCGACAGGGTGTGGGAGAGTAGCACGCCGCCGCATCACACGTACAGGAAGCCCCTTGGAGCACACGCCCCAAGGGGCTTTCGCATACCCGAAACACTCACGACCCAAACCC
>CALLRY010000410.1:0-29899 GCA_938014285.1 uncultured Collinsella sp.
AGCGTGCCCTCCAGGTCAAAGTCGGGCAGGGTATCGGGGTGCAAGAGCGAAATCTTCTCGGTCTTGAGCGCCCAGGCCATGTCGAGCGCCGGGCCCATAGCACCGATGCACTCGAGAATGGTGTTATACGCCCAGATGCGATCGTCCTGGCCGATCATCGATCGATGGATGGCATATTCGATGAGGCCCTGCGCGGCCTCGCGCACATCAGTCATTACAGCCATGCCGCGTAAGCCCCCTTGTCAGAGATGGCGTAGTGACGGGCAGAGCCCTCGCCCAGCCAGCCGTTCATCTTGGCAATGAAGGCGTCGACCAGATCGAGCGGCACGAAGGCCTGGATGGTACCGCCAAAGCCGCCGCCGTGAATACGAACGGCGCCACGGCCGTCGAGCACATGCTCGGCAAGAGCAAGTGCGTACATGGAAGGCTGCTCGGCACCCAGTTTGGCAACAACATTCTGCAGGTACATGGCGGAGCTGGCGCCGGACTCGCGCGTCAGGACCAGGAACTGGTCAATGTCGCCGGCGTTCAGGGCCGCCCAGCGCTTATCGACCAGGCCGTTCTCGTACCAGTAGTGAACGGCGCGCAGGCAGGCACGGTCGCCCAGCTTGGCGCGTAGCTCGGGGAGCTTGGCGTCAAAGTCCGCCACGTTTACCTCGCACAGGCGTGCCTTGCCAAACTCGGCAGCGACGTCCTGCATCTCGCGCGGAACGGCGGCGTAGTCGTCGGTAGCTGCCACATGGTCGGCGCCAACCTTAACGAGCACGAGCGCATAACCGTGATCCTCAAAATTGAGCTCGAGCTTCTGGGTTTTAGGCTGAGCCTGGTCCTCAAAGTCCATGTAGGCGAGGCCGCCCAGGCACACAGCGGCCTGGTCCATCAGACCGCAGGGCTTGCCGTAATAGTTGTTCTCGGTGCGCTGGCTCATCTGGGCGAGGGCGACGGGCTCGATGGCGGGCGCGCCCCAGAGCGTCTCCATGGCACGACCGTACGCGGCCTCGACGGCGGCAGAGCTGGAAAGGCCGCCACCCGAGGGGACGGAGCAAGTGAAGGCGAAGTCGAAGCCGTGGGGCTCAACACCAAGCGCTGCGATTTCGTGGGCCATGCCGCGGACGAGGCTCGCGGACGTTCCCTTCTCGGACTCCTGAACGTCTAGCGTGTCGAGCGCGATCTCAAACGTGGGATAGCCCTCGTCGGCAACGCGAACCTTGTTGGTGTCGGTCGCTACGGCAATGCCGTCAACGGCGACATCGAGCGAGCCGGCGATGACGTGGCCGCCCTCGTGGTCGGTGTGGTTGCCACTGATCTCGGAACGGCCGGGCGCGTGCACGTAGAGCACCTGGCGGTCGCCGATGGGGCCAAACTCCTCCTCAAATAGCTTGGTGAGCGTGGCGAGTGTCTTTTCGTCGGGGGTGGTCATGGGAGTCCTTTCCTTGGCGCGCGAGGGTAAGTTTTGCGCCGTTATGAGTACGTTAACAACTTGAAGCGGCATGAACCAAGTGTTCACGATGCCGCACGTTACGGGCTATGTTAACGTACTCATAACACAACGCTTGTCACTTTTTGAGAATCTGGTAATCGGTAGAAATTCAGCCGTGAACGGTAGTGCCGTATGGACTTATAAAGCAGAAGAGATGCGGATTGAAAAAGTAGAGTACGTTAACATGCGTCCGACGATAGCGGGCCTCGGCGCGGGGTGTATTTCTGCCCGGGCCGGCATGCACGCTATTCAGATCTCGCAAGGGTGAAGGTGATCCTGTGGCAAGGCACTCGTCCAACGATACAGGTACGCGTCCGGTCTCCATGGCCGACGTCGCCCGCGCTGCCGGTGTTTCACAGCAGACGGTTTCGCGCGTCGCCAACGGCTTGCCCAACGTTAACGAGCAGACGCGCCAGCGCGTGCAGGCCGCTATGCAAGAGCTCGGTTTTCGTCCGAGTTATGCCGGTCGCTCGCTGCGCGACGGCCGTTACCATTCGGTCGGTCTGTGCGTCAACGATATCACCAAGTTTGGCAACCTCTCAATGATCGACGGCATCGCCAGCGCTGCTCGCGAGCATAATTGCGCCATCACACTGGTCGAGATGTCCAAGACCGAGGAGTTTTCGCTTGCCGAGGCCACGCGTCGTATGGCAGCGCTGCCGGTGGACGGCATCATCATCGGCATGAGCCGCATGGCGCCCGATTTTGAGACGTTTGATCCGCTGCCGGGCATTGGCACGGTTATTGTTACCATGTACGCGCACCCGCGGGTGACCACGGTCGACTCCGACCATTACGGCTGCTCGCTCTTGCTTATGGATCATCTGTTTGAGCTGGGGCACGAGCAAATTCGCTATATTGGCGGCCCGTCGTTCTCGGTCGACGAGCAATTTCGTCGCGCCGGCTGGCAGGATGCGCTCGAGCATAAGCACATTAAGCCGCAGGCGCCGCTCGAGGGCGACTGGTCTGCCAACAGCGGCTACGAGGCCGGCAGGTACCTGGCCGAGCACGATCGCACCATGACGGCGATTTATGCGGCAAACGATCAGATGGCAAATGGCGCGATTGCCGCGCTGCGTGATAGCGGCCTGCGCGTGCCCGAGGACGTAAGCGTGGTGGGCGTCGACGATTCGCTCGACGACTTTGTCGCGCATAACGAGCTCACGACCGTTCGATTCGATTTACATCAGCGTGGACGCGAGGTGTTTGAGCACGCGGTTCCCGAGGCGGGTACGGCGGGCAAAACCGTTGCTATCCGTATTCCCGGCCAGCTCATTATTCGACATAGCACGGCGATGCCACGCTCATAGTTTGCGCAGGTAAACGGCGATTTATCGTATTTCAATAACAATCGGTAAGGATGCCGGCAGATAACAGTTGGAATGCTGCCAAGTGCTATGATAGACGGGTTCTTTTGTCTATCTAGGAGGCTTTGCCTGATGGAGATCACCAAGGATATCCGCTACATCGGTGTCGACGATCACGACATTGACCTGTTCGAGGGCCAGTACGACGTGTCCGAGAACGGTATGGCATACAACAGCTACGTTATCTTGGGCGATAAAATCGCTGTCGCCGATTCGGTCGACGCTGGCTTTGTCGACGAGTGGCTCGGCAACCTCGAGGCCGTGCTCGATGGCCGTACGCCCGACTACCTGGTCGTCCATCACATGGAGCCCGATCACTCCGCCGGTATCGCTGCCTTTATGGAGCGCTATCCCCAGGCGCAGATCGTGGCCAGCATGGGTGCTTTCCGCATGATGGTCAACTACTTTGGCACCGATTTCCCCGAGCGCAAAATGGTCGTCAAAGAGGGCGATGTGCTCGATCTGGGCGGCCACAGCCTGACCTTTATCGGCGCCCCCAACGTTCACTGGCCCGAGGTGATTTTCTCCTACGAGTCCACCGACAAGGTGCTCTTTAGTGCCGACGGCTTTGGCAAGTTTGGCGCCAACGACATCGAGGATCCCGAGGGCTGGGCTTGCGAGGCTCGCCGCTACTACTTTGGCATCGTCGGTAAGTTCGGCAAGTTCGTGCAGGCCGTTCTCAAGAAGGCCGCCGACCTGGACATTCAGATCATCTGCCCGCTCCACGGCCCCGTGCTGACCGAGAACCTGGGCTACTACCTCGACACCTATAACACCTGGTCGAGCTATCAGCCCGAGGACGAGGGCATCACGATCGCCTATGCGAGCGTGTATGGCCATCTGAAGGCTGCCGTCGAGGAGCTCGCATCTGCGCTCGAGGCTCGCGGCCAGAAGGTCTCCGTCTTTGACCTGGCTCGCGACGACATGGCCGAGGCCGTTGAGGATGCGTTCCGCTACGACCGTCTGGTGCTCGCCTCCATTACCTATCAGGGCGAGATCTTCCCGTGCATGAGCACCTTTATCCACACGCTCGCCGAGCATGCCTACCAGAACCGCACCGTGGCGCTTGTCGAGTCCGGTTCCTGGGCGCCCGCAGCTGCCAAGGTTATGACCAAGGAGATCGAGGGCATGAAGGACATCACCCTGACGCAGAACAAGGTGACTGTGCTGGGCTCGCTCAACGACGCCTCGCGCGCTCAGATCGAGGCCCTCGCCGACGAGCTCTCCAAGTAGCGACACGTTCACTTTTGGCGCTCAACTATCACAACCACCACAAAGGGGGCAGGCACCTTTGTGGTGGTTTTTGTTTAAGCGCCGGCGATGATGAGGGCTGGACGTGCGCTGTCGGTGGCCTTGGCGATTGAGGTGGCGACGGCATGATCGGGGTCACGGTCCATCACGATGGCGTCGACATCGGTCAGCTCGGCAAAACGGTACATGCCACGTCCGTTGACCTTACTGGCGTCCATGAGGGCGACGCTTTGATGGGCCGCGGCGATCATAGCCGTTTTGGTCTCGGCCATCTGGGGAAAGTCGGTCGTAAAGCCGCAGCTGGAGACAAAGGCGCCGGGGCACATGACGGCCAGATCGGCATGGACCATTTGAAGCGCCTGCATAGTGAGCGGTCCGTACAAATAACGATGGCCTTTGCGCAGCGCCCCGCCCAGCATGACGACATCGACCGAGGGCATGCTCTCGTCGATGTAATCGGCAATGGTAATGTCTGCCGTGATGACGGTGATGCCGTCGCGCTGGTCGAGGAGCCGGACGAACTCGAGCGCCGTGGTGCCCGAGTCGACGAGCAGCGTGTCGCCGTCATTGACGAGCTCGATGGCGCTTTGCGCGATGGCCTGCTTGGCAGCGACGTTGACATTGATGCGGCGATCCTGCGTGGAGACGGTCAGGCGTTTGTGGAGCGAGACGGCACCGCCGTGCGTGCGGCGCAGCTTGCCTGCTTCGGCGAGCGCGTCCAGGTCGGCGCGGGCGGTGACGGAGGACACGCCAAAGGTCTGGGCGATTTCTGCTACCTGCACCGAGGCATTATGCTCGAGCATTTCCATGATGGCGGCACGACGCTCATCGGCGAAGGCTCGGGTTGTTGCGTGGGCCATAGCTGCTCCATTCTCGGCAAAATTTGCAGGAATTGTGTTGACTCTATTTTCGTTCATTTTCTTTTTGAGTAAGAAAACACCTTTCGATTACTTATCTTTTCTATAAAAGAAAGACGCTGAACGCCTAAAATTCAATATCGAACATGTCCACTCTGCTCCAATTCCTTCCGTTTACTTTTCAAAAACGACTGTATTGACCTGCATGGGCTCAATATCTCGCGCGTGTAAAGCCGCTGAATTTCATACAATGAGCGCAGTAAAACGCAAGGTAAAACGCCTTGTGAACAACTACGCCCGATGTCCAGATGCGGGCGAGGGAGAGGAGCAAACGCTCATGGCACTTGTTACCACCGAAAAGATGCTCAAGGACGCTCAGGCCGGCCACTACGCCGTCGGCGCGTTCAACGTCGAGAACCTCGAGTTTGTTATGGCCGTTCTGGCCGCTGCCGAGGAGACCAAGTCCCCCGTCATCATGCAGACCACCCCGGGCACCATCAAGACCGCTGGTCTGGACTACTTCTACGGCATGGTCAAGGCTGCCGCCGAGCGCGCTTCCGTGCCTGTCGCTCTGCACCTCGATCACGGCGATGGCTATGACCGCTGCATGCAGGCTTTCCGCACGGGCTACACCTCTGTCATGATTGACGGTTCGCACGAGTCCTTCGAGGACAACATCGCTCTGACCAAGTCCGTCGCCGATGCTGGCCGCGCCATGGGCGTGCCCGTCGAGGCCGAGCTCGGTAAGGTTGGCGGCAAGGAGGACGACGGTCCCGCGGTTGAGGGCGAGAGCCCCTACACCGATCCGGCCGAGGCCAAGGAGTTCGTCGAGCGTACCGGCTGCACCTCGCTGGCCATTGGCGTTGGCACCAGCCACGGTGTGTACACGAGCGATCCGCACATCGAGCAGTCCGTGGTCAAGGCCATCCGCGACGCCGTCGACGTGCCGCTGGTTCTGCACGGCACCTCTGGTGTGCCCGATGAGCAGGTTGCCGAGGCTGTGAAGAACGGCATCTGCAAGGTCAACTACGCCACCGAGCTGCGTCAGGCCTACACCAAGGGCTTCATGGCCTACATGGCCGAGAACCCTGCCTGCTTCGATCCCAAGAAGCCGGCCAAGGAGGGCATGCGTGAGATCACCGAGCTGGTTAAGATCCGCATGACCAACCTCAACTCTGTGGGCAAAGCAGAGTAACAGCAAGGGTACTCCGACTCGCTATATATCCCGGGGAGGGACGAGGGCTTAGTTCCCCAATCGTCCTCGGGCATGCAAAAAGCCTCGCTGCGCACTTCGTGCGGCGAGGCTTTTTGCCCCCTGCGGAAAGATTGGTGAACTAAGCCCTCGTCCCTCCCAGGTTGACCTACTCGAGGTCGTCGCCCTTGTGGCGTTAGGGCGGAAAATAATAAGAAGGCTTCGCGCTGCGGAATGATTTTGGAAACTAAGTACGGGGACCCGCCCAAGCCGTCCTGCTCGATCGCCCTTGTGGCGTTGGGGCGGAAAGTATGGGGCGTTAGGGCTTCTTTGCTGATGGGGGATTAGTATGCCCGGGCTTGGTTGGGGAATGCCTGGTCTAGTGAGGCTTGGAGTTTTTCGAAGGATGTCTGCAGGTTGAGGTGTTGGTCTGCAGAGCGTTTTGCTTCTGTGGTGGGGGAGTCGAGGAGGCCGTTTCTCTGTGTCGGGGGGAAGGAGAAAAGGTTTGCATGATTAAGGGATGGCTGCTGTGCTGCGTCGTTGGAAGAATGCATGCTTATGCGGCCTCCTCGATGTCCACCAAAAGGTTGCGCACGGGGTGTGCTGCTAGGTCCCGTGCGTTGGCAGTATTATGCCGCGGCTGCTGCAAAGAAGCGCTAAAGAAAGGCTTAACCTGGTTTGGTGTTACGATGAAACTGCAGGTCAGAGGTATCGAATAACACTTTTGAAAGGTTTTGGGCTTAAGGGCTTTCTAAGGTTTGTGGCGCGGATGTGGCTCGCCTGTGTGGGGCGTGTGGATGGCTCGTTCCTAGCGCTGCGGCTCTGCGGCGCGCACCTGCTCGATGACCTTTTTCATCGTGGCGTCGATGCGGTCTTTTTTGAGCTCGCATTCCCAGATGGTTATGGGCGTCCAGCCCATTTGAGTGAGTGCTGCCACGGCAGCGCGGTCGCGCTCGACGTTGCGGCGAAACTTTGCCTCCCAAAACTCAACGTTGCGCTTGGGCTTGCTAGGGTTGCATTTGGGACAGCGGTGCCAAAAACAGCCGTTGACGAAGATGGCGATCTTGCGCCCGGGAAAGGCGATGTCGGGTTTGCCGGGAACCTTCCATTCCAAGCGATAGCCCGTAAGGCCCGCGGCGCGCAGGCGCTGGCGAACGAGCAGCTCGGGCTTGGTGTTCGCACGCTTGTTGCCCTTCATGGACTTTTTTATAGCGGCGCGACGGCGTACCAGTTCGCGCTCGTCAGCGGAGAGGTCCGAGGTATCGATGCCGTCGAGCAGACCGGGCTTGGGACTCTTTTTGCTGCGGCGCTTAGGTGCGCGCTTGGGCTTGGTGGCGGGTTTGTCGGCCGTGTTGGGCGTGGCGTCATCGGCGGCGCCGTTGGCCTCAAGCCGATCTTCCTTCAACTCAATCAGAGCATCGATAAGCCCTTTGTCGGCGGGCATCCACTCAACGGTGGCAAGCGAGGTGCGCGGAATCCAGCGGATATCGAGCTGGCGGTCGTGCTTCTGGGGCTCATCGGATTCTTTAGCCAGCGAGCAGTAGTAACACTCCATTGAGAGATGAAAATCGGGGTAGTCATACTCAACGGTGTAAAAATCGCGCAGGTTGGTGACTTTTACCTGCAGCTCTTCCATGAGCTCGCGGCGTACGGCGTCCTCGGGCGTCTCGCCGCGCATGAGCTTGCCACCGGGGAACTCCCAAAGTCCCTGCATGTCGCCGTAGCCACGCTGCACGGCAAGCAGCTCATCGGATCCTTCCTTGCGAATGATCCCAGCGGCAACATGAACAGTCTTCAACAGGAGTCCTCTCTCAACATCAACACATGACAAGGCAGCTCATTTGGGTAGTCTTTTTGGGACGGGGCTTTTTTAGCTACCCTATGTCAAATGCGGCCTCATGCTTCGAAGGCTACGGATAGGGTAGCTAAAAAAGCCCCGTCCCAAAAAGACTACGCGTACCTTACGCAACGGTAAGGCAAGCGTAAGCCATATCGATGGTAGCCGACTCGGCTTCTTGCGACTATAGATGCCGTAGACTAATCGCAAGAAAGGACTCGGTATGCAAACCACGCACATGGCGACCCCGGTACTGGAAGTCGTGCATCTCGAAAAGGTATACGGAGCGCTGGGCAACGTGACCCGCGCGCTCAACGACGTCAGCTTTACCGTCAACCGCGGCGAATTCGTTGGCATCATGGGCGTTTCGGGCTCGGGCAAGTCGACGTTGCTCAACTGCGTGTCGACCATCGATAGTGCCACAAGTGGCACGATCCGTATCAACGGCCAGGACGTGACGCGCATGAAGCAGGCTAAGCTTTCGCAGTTCCGCCGCGAGGAGCTTGGCTTTATCTTTCAGGACTCCAACCTGCTCGATACGCTCACGGCACGCGAGAACATCGCCCTGCCGCTCACCATCGCCCGCACAAACTCGGCAGAGATCTCGACCCGCGTGCAGGACGTGGCAGCGCGCCTGTCCATCAGTCAGGTGCTCGACAAGTATCCCTACCAGATGTCCGGCGGTCAGCAGCAGCGCGTTGCCGCGGCTCGCGCGCTCGTCACCGACCCCACCATGATCATGGCCGACGAGCCCACCGGCGCCCTCGATTCCAAGAGCGCTCGCCTGCTGCTCGAGAGCCTGGAGGCCCTTAACCGCCGCCTGCGCGCCACCGTGCTCATGGTCACGCACGACAGCTTTGCCGCCAGCTACACGAGCCGTGTGCTGTTTATTCGCGACGGCAAGATCTTCACCGAGCTGCGCCGCGGAGACACCGACCGCCGCGAGTTCTTCGACCGCATTATGGAGGTCGTTGCCATGATGGGCGGTGAGGGCTCCGATGCTCTGTAAACTCGCTTGGGGCAACGTCCGCCGCGCCGGCCGCGACTACCTCGTCTACCTTTTGACGCTCACCCTGGGCGTCACGGTCTTCTATGCCTTTAACACCATCTCGATGCAGGTCGACATCGCCGGAATCGATGAAGAGGGCTTGGCGCAGGTTATGGGCAGCATGCTCGGCTACCTGACGTACTTTTTGGCCGGTGTCATGGCCTTTTTGATGGTATATGCCAATAACTTCATCATGAAACGCCGCAAGAAGGAGTTTGGCCTGTACCAGGTACTCGGCATGGGGCGCGGGCGCGTCGCCACGATCATGGCGCTCGAGACGGTGATAGTATCGGTTGTGGCCTTTGTCGCCGGCATTGTGTTGGGTGTGGGACTCTCCCAGCTCATGACGTTCTTTACGGCCTCGCTCTTTAAGACACAGATCGCCAATTTCCACTTCTTTTTCTCGGTGCATGCGTTCAACCTGACCCTTGCCTGCATGCTCGTAATGTTTGTGCTCACGCTACTGCTGGACCTTCGCGCCGTACGTCGTACCAAACTCATCGAGCTTATGGGTGCCGAGCGTCGCAACGAGAGCATCAAGACACGCAACCCCTGGATCGCGATTGCCATATTTGCCGTGGGAGTGGTGCTTGTGGGCGTGGACTATTACCGTCTGCTACGTGATGGGTTCCCGCTAACCGCGACGGACAGCAAGCTGCAAGAGGCCATGAACCAGTTTGGCATTACGACCGCTATGGTTACCGTGGGTACCTTTGCCCTGTTCTGGGGACTCTCGGGCATGCTCATCAAGCTGCTGCAGAGCCTGCGCGGCGTGTATTGGCGCGGCCTCAACATGTTTATCGTGCGCCAGCTTGCGGCCAAGGTCAACACGGTGTGCTTTTCGATGGGCGTCATCGCGATGCTCCTGTTTTTGGCCATCACCTCGGTGACGTGCGGTATGTCGATTGCCAATGTGATGAACGAGAATCTGGAGCGCTATACGCCGGCCGATATGTCGCAGACGTATGTCTATTACACGCCCGATACGCTCGACTACTACAAAGAGTACGTCAATCCGTCTGAGGCCGATCGCATGGTGCTGGCCGATACAACGGTCGATTTGTACCCCGCATGGCACGGTAAGGACAAGTCGGCGGACAACAACGACGAGACCGGCAAGAAGGTCAATATCGCCGATGTTGCCGGTGAGCATGTGCAGATCGATTCGTATCTAAGTTACCCGTTTGGCGGTTCGAGCCCTTCGGTGTCTGCGGGTGAGATGTGCAAGACCATGGGCGAAAAGCTTCCCAAGGCGTTCGGGGGTAGCAAGCCCGATGCGATAGGTCTGTTTGTGACGCCGGCGAGCCAGTACAACAAGCTGCGTCAGATGATGGGCGAGGAGCCGGTGAGCATTGGCCGCGACCAGTACTTGCTTACGTGTGATATGGGCGGTGAGCTGGTCGACCTGTACACCAAGTATATGGCCGGCGGCCATGCCCTTACCTTGGGCGGGCATACGCTCAAGCCCGCAACTGATAAGTCGGACGAGGACACGGCGGCCATCGCCAACTCGGCGATGGGCAGTAATCCGGGTACCGTCGTCGTTGCCGACGAGCTGTTGTCCCAACTCAATCTGCAGCCGTATTCCAGTAGCCTGCTCGTTAACTACAAACAGGGGATGGATACGACCGAGGCAGACGAGAGCATTGAATACACTGTGCTCGACAATCTGCTCGTTGACGGCAAGGAGCCGGGATCGTGGGGAATCTTCATCACACGCTCCGAGATGTACGCGCAAGCAGCGCAAATGAACGGTCTTATTAGCTACCTAGCCATCTACATCGGCTTTGTATTGGTCGTTGCATGCGCGGCGATTCTGTCGATCCAGCAACTCTCCAACGTGGCCGACGGCAGCCGCAGCTATCGTGTGCTGGCACAGATCGGCTGCGACGACCGCCAGATTCGCCATTCGGTGATGGCGCAGCAAGCGGTATTCTTCCTGTTCCCGCTGGCAGTGGGCCTGGCGCACTCCTTTGTGGCACTTAAGGTGATCATCGAGCTGGTGAGCATATTCGGAAATATGAGCATCGTCGGCACCGTGGGCCTCACTTGCGCGATCTTCCTGGCAGCGTACGGTGGCTACTTCCTGGTGACCTACCTCATGAGCACCGGAATGGTGCGAGCTGCCATAGCCACCCGCTACAGCGAGTAACTCATCCAGTTTGGAATCATTGTAGGTTGAGCATAAGTCAGCGAAAGCGCCCCTAAGCGAGTAAGGTGACGTGAAAGAGGAGGGAAGCGTACTTTTGTACGCGACCGACGACTGAACGTCAGATTGCTCGCTCAGGGGCGCTTGCAGCGTCGAGCCGTTATGCGGTTTGGTAAAACCGCGTAACCCTTCCTTCGCGGCGGTTATTTGCCTATCTGGTGCGTCTCGGATGCAAGTGAGTAGACTTATTTAGATATGCCGAGCACATCGCGACAAATGTTCAATAAAATCGCAGGTCAGAGCCGCGGCGTTTAGGGCTGTGCTCGGCCTCCTGCAAAAAGTCTACTCACTTGGTCTTACTGCTAGAAGACCGCCGCGAGGGAAAGCAGCTCTCTTGCGGCGGCTGGCGTTTGCCCAGATAAAACCTACCAAAATAAACCTGTCCCTTTTTGGCAGGTTAACGCTTCCAAAAGTGGAGGATGAGCGTGGTGCGGTTTTGCTGCTCGGTTTTGACCAGGATGTTGTGGATGTGGGTCTTGACGGTGCCCACGGCAAGGAATAGCTCGTCAGCAATCTCTTGGTTCGACTTGCCCAGCACAACCAGACGCA
Source organism: uncultured Collinsella sp. (assembly GCA_938014285.1). Lineage (GTDB taxonomy): Bacteria > Actinomycetota > Coriobacteriia > Coriobacteriales > Coriobacteriaceae > Collinsella. The sequence goes on from CALLRY010000410.1 coordinate 11,791, forward strand.
AAACCTCGGCCTCGCGGTTGGAGAGCCTGTAGGCGTTGCGATAGAAGGGCATTTGTTCTTCGATGTGTCGATCAAGATCGTTGACGTTCTTTTCCTCGGGCGCCTTCTCCATGCGAATTGAAAGCACGTGGTATGAGTAGATGATCAGCAGAATCGCAAAGTAGCACGCAAAGACGTTCTCGCTAAAGTTGCGCTCGGATAGATAAAGCTGCAGCCAAGAGGGTGCCAGACTCATGGGGATGACAAGGATGTTGTAGAAATCCTCGGCAACGATGCAACCGACCAGAATAGCGCCGATAATCAGGTGCTTTCGCTGGTTGTTAACGCGTGCCTTCAGCTCAACCTCCGTACTTTTATGAGCCGTCCAAAAGATATACAGTCCCACAAAGAGAAGGAATACCTGACGCATCGTGTAGTAGAGCCACTGACGCATGGGGCCGGAGGGGACAGCGACGATAGTCAGCGACTCTAACAGCAAAAACATTAAGACGGGGATAGCGAACTGCTTTTTTGAATGCTTATCGAGCAAGTCCATGGCAATCAGCCAAATAAAAGCCTGTGAAATGGTCGCCACAAGGGTCCGAAACGCAGGCATGGTAATTGCGTAATAGTCGCTGGCCGGAAAAGTCTCGTTTTGCAACGTGTATTCAAAAAAGAAGATCTCGGTCATCTCGATGGCGTAGCAAATAAAAACGCCGCTGCCATAGATAAAGAAGCGTCGATGGGACGAGGCGTAGGCGGCAAGCGAAAGCACTGCCGTCACAATACAGATTACGAGTATCGCTAAGGTATAGAAGAACATGAGCGTGTCCATGTGTCACCGTCCTGCATCATTTGAACTCTTATGGAGCCCGCTATATCCCACGGGTATACTTGTCTCAGCCGGTCGTTCCATTGCGGATTAGACGCCAGACATAGCATAGCTGTATACCGTTCGCGGTTTCAGACGGTAAACCCCCTGCAAGCCCGCTGCCTGCGGGTTTATATTGGTTTATAGAGGGTGTAACTCCGTGAACGGTCTTTAATCCCGAATAAACTAGGTAAAAATTGCACGCGGGTGAATGATGGTCTTGTCAACACGAGGCGTGATGTACGAGCGCCTCACAGTAAATAAGTCGGCAAGACCGGCGGAAAGGAAATCGATATGGCACTGCCTAAGGATTTCATCGACACCAACGACTTCACCAAAGAGCAGATCCTGGCTATCGAGGATCTTGGCCTGGCAATGAAGAAGGCCATCAAGGTTGACGGCTATTATCCTCACCTGCTCCGCAACCAGAGCCTTGGCATGATCTTCCAGCAGGTCTCCACCCGCACCCGTCTTTCCTTCGAGACCGCTATGACCGACCTCGGCGGCCATGCTCAGTTCTATGGCCCTGGCACCATCCAGCTCGGCGGTCACGAGTCCCTGGGCGACACCGCTCGCGTTATGGGCTCGCTGCTCGACATCATGATGGCTCGCGTTGACCGTCACAAGGACGTCGTCGGCCTCGCCGAGGGCTCCGCTGTGCCCGTCATCAACGGCATGTCCGAGTTCAACCATCCCACGCAGGAGATGGGCGACCTCATGACCATGCTCGAGAACCTCCCCGAGGGCAAGAAGATCGAGGACTGCACCCTGGCCTTCATCGGCGATGCCACCCAGGTCTGCGTCTCCCTCATGTTCATCGCCTCCAAGGTCGGCATGAAGTTTGTCCAGTTTGGACCTAAGGGCCACCAGATCCCCGACGGTGGCCTGCACGTTGGCACCGCCGAGGAGCGCGCCGAGTTCGGCAAGCAGATGATGGCCATCGCCGAGGAGAACTGCAAGGTCTCCGGCGGCTCGGTTGTCATCTCTGACGACATCGAGTGCATCAAGGGCGCCGACTTCATCTACACCGACGTGTGGTATGGCCTGTACGACGAGGAGGTCTCGGGCGAGAACTACATGGACGTGTTCTATCCCAAGTATCAGGTCACCATGGACATGATGAACTTCGCCGGCCCCAACTCCAAGTTCATGCACTGCCTGCCGGCCACCCGTGGCGAGGAAGTCGTCGACGAGGTCATGGACGATCCCGAGCGCTCCCTGTGCTGGGTCGAGGCCGAGAACCGCAAGCACTCCATCCGTGCTCTCCTTGCCGCCCTGGGCAAGCGCACTCCGCTCAACGACGAGGGTGTCGAGTACTCTGCCAAGGCTGAGCTCCACGCCGCTCTCGAGGCTCTCGAGCAGCTCTAAGCCTCAAGGCTTCTAAAAGCACGTTTGCGGGCGGTGGATGCTCGTCTCCTGTCGCCCGCTCACCGAGGCCCAAGCAATTGCCTTAATACCTTAGGGCCTCGAATCTGTCCAAGACTGAGCAAAGGATTAAATATGAGTGACGGAAAGAAAAAGCTTTCCTTCCTGACGGTCATTTCGACCATCATCTGCGTCGTCTTCGTTTGCGAGGCCGCCGCTCCCGCTGCTGCCATCGGCAACCAGCAGTTCTTCTGGTGGATCTTCCTGATCCTGACCTTCCTGCTCCCTTACGGCATGGTCGTCGCCGAGCTCGGCACCACCTATGACGGCGAGGGCGGCATTTACGACTGGGTACGCGATGGCCTGGGCGACAAGTGGGGCGCCCGCATTTCGTACTACTACTGGGTCAACTACCCGCTGTGGATCGCCTCGCTGGCGACCATGTTCCCCGACATCCTGGGCATGGTCTTTGGCGTCGAGTTCAACCTGATCGCCAAGATGGGCATCGAGCTCGCCTTCGTGTGGATCGTCTACCTCATGGGCCGCTCCAAGGCGGCCGACTCCGAGTGGGTCCTCAACGGTGGCGCCCTGATCAAGGTCGCCGTTGCCGTCATCGTCGGCGCCCTGGGCATCTGGTATGCCATGGAGAACGGTTTCGCGAACGACATGTCCGCCGCCACCTTCCTGCCCGAGCTCACCAACACCAACGCCCTGGGCTACCTGTCCATCATCATCTTCAACTTCATGGGCTTCGAGGTTATCTGCACCATGACCGATGACATGGCCGATCCCGCTCGTGATATCCCCAAGGCTATCGTCGTCGGTGGCGTGGCTATTGCCGTCATCTACCTGTTCGCTGGCTTCGGCATCGGCGCCGCCATCCCGGCCGACTCCATCGACCCCGACTACGGCATGATCGTCGCAGTCCAGACCATGGTGGGCGATTCCGTGCTCTTCAAGGTCATCTGCATCGCCTTCCTGATCACCCTGTTCGCCAACATGGCCGCCTGGTCCTTCGGCGTCAACTCCGTCGCCCGCTACGCCGCCGAGCACGGCAACATGCCCAAGGTCTTCGCCTCGATGATCTCCGAGGACGACATGCCCAACGGCGCCAACCTGGTCAACGCCGTCGTCGCCTCCCTGGTCCTCTGCCTGCAGCTCGTTCCCGTCGACGCCATCTCCAACGGCGTCTTCTGGATGCTCTTCGGCACCTCCGTCGTCTTCCTGCTGCTCACCTACATCCCGATGTTCCCGGCGTTCCTCAACCTCCGCAAGAACGACCCGAACCGCGAGCGCATCTTCACGTTCCCGTTCAAGGGCGCGATGATGAAGGTCATGCTGGCCATCCCCTGCATCGAGCTGATCCTGGCCATCGTCGCGACGCTGGTGCCGTTCTCCGCCGCCGAGGTCGGCGAGAAGGTCCCGATGATCGTCATCTTCATCGTGCTCGTGCTCATCGGCGAGGTCGTCCGCGTCGTCAGCGCCAGGGGCCGCGAGACCGAGTACAAGGGCCTCACCCCCGAGCTGGCCGCCCAGCGCCTCGCCGAGGAGGCCGAGGAGAACTAGGGCACCCCAGCCTCTCCGGAGGCGTGCCCGGGCGTCAGGTTCGCCAACCATTCCCCGGGGCGGGTGCGGCGATAGCTCCGGCAGCCGCCGAACCGCCCCGACCCCTCTCCCGTATCCCTCGTGCGTCCCGTCTCCGCGCACCTGGCTACGTCGTCGCCCGCCGGTGCGACCCCGTGAAAACCGGCCCCGGGCGCCCCGACCTCTGCCGGGGGACGGGCGCCCGCCATCTCTTGGTCCTAGGCCGCGGGCAGCCCGCCCGCGGCAGACGATCGTTCGGTTTGGAGGAAATCTTATGCGTACGATCACCGAGTCCGAGTCCACCCCGAGGGCCGACGGCTTCTTCATGCCCGCCGAGTTCGCCCCCCAGGACCGCGTGTGGATTGGCTGGCCCCACCGCACCGACACCTGGGCCCACGGCGCCAAGCCCGCCCAGAAGCAGTATGCCGCCATCGCCCGCGCCATCTCCGAGTTCACCCCGGTCTACATGTGCGCCAACCAGGTCGACTACGCCAACTGCAAGGCCGTCTTCGAGAACGACGAGAACGTCACCGTCGTCGAGATGACCACCGACGACGCCTGGTTCCGCGACACCGGCGCCACCTACGTCATCAACGGCAAGGGCGAGAAGCGCGCCAACCACTGGCACTTCAACGGCTACGGCGGCCTCATCGACGGCCTCTACTTCCCCTGGGACAAGGACGAGCAGATCGCCCTCAAGATGGCCGAGCTCTCCGGCTGCCGCCGCTACCGTCCCGACGACATGATCCTCGAGGGCGGCTCCATCACCGTCGACGGCGAGGGCACCCTCGTCGTCACCGACCAGTGCCTCCTGTCCCCCGGCCGCACCTGCTCCGCGGTGCTCGAGGAGGAGGAGGACCCCGAGTCCCTCTGGCCCAAGTACCGCAAGAAGTTCGAGCCCTGGAGCGAGGAGCTTCGCGCGTACATGACCGAGCACCTCAAGGACTACCTCGGCGTCGAGAAGGTCATCTGGGTCAAGGAGGGCATCGACCCCGAGGAGACCAACGGCCACATCGACGACGTCGCCACCTTCATCGCCCCGGGCGTCATGGTCTGCATCTGGACCGACGACCCCGAGTACCCGTTCTACGAGCAGTGCCACGCCGCCTACGAGACCCTCTCCAACGCGGTTGACGCCAAGGGCCGCAAGCTGAAGGTCTACAAGCTCTGCATGCCCGTGAAGCCGCTGTACATGGACCAGGCCTCCTGCGACACCATCGACGCCGACGAGAACGCCGAGCCGCGCGTCCCCGACGAGCCGCTGATCGCCTCCTACATGAACTACCTCGTGACCAACCACGGCGTCATCGTCCCGCAGTACGGCGACGAGAACGACCAGCTGGCCGTCGACACGCTCCAGGAGATCTACGACGAGGTCTGGGGCGAGGGCGTCTACAAGTGCGTGGGCGTCAAGTCCGACCAGGTCGTCTACGGCGGCGGCAACATCCACTGCATCACGCAGCAGGAGCCGTCCGCCTAATCGTCTGGCTTCCTGAGGCACGGCACCTTCCCGTTCATTCGTCGCTTGCGTACCGAAGTACGCGGCGCTCCTCTTTCACGGGAATCTGCCGCACCTCAGAAACCCAGCCGGTCAAGCGAACAGGGCTACCTGATTGATCGACTGGGTTTTCTTTGGGCACTCCGTTGCCTCCACATCGGAGTGCCCTTTTTCTTTGATTGAATACGCGTCTGGCCTGGGACCTATCGCGGGTTAGGCCAATTGTTCGCTTGGATATCCCAGGTCAGGCGCGTATCCAATTGCCGAAAGTTCCCGGTCGTATACGCGGCCGTCTTGATCGGAGTATCTATGTACCAGCGTATCGTCATCTACATGCGCCTGTTCCGCGAGCGTTGGTCCAACAATTGCATCCCTTCTTCTCCTTGGGATGGCACCTGCACCGGTGACGCGGCCGGCAACCCTACCTTGGGCTGCGCCTTCGGTGCAGATGCCATCTTTTTTGCTGTAGGGGGAGCGTGCCATGGCAGGTAAAAAGATCTCCCTGTTCGAGGTCATCCTCTCGGTTATCTGCGTCGGCATCTGCCATGGGCAACGTGCAGTTCTTCTGGTGGATCTTCCTCATCATTACGTTTTTGCTTCCCTATGGCCTGGTGGTGGCCGAGCTCGGTACGGCGTTCGATTCCGAGGGCGGCCTGTACGATTGGGTCCGCCTGGGCTTGGGCGACCGTTGGGGCGCCCGCTGCTCCTGGTGCTACTGGGTCAACTTTCCACTGTGGGTTGCAAGTATCGCCTGTATGTTCCCCAGTGTCATCAATGCGGTATGGGGCATCGAATTTTCGCTTGGGGCCCGAATTGTCATCGAGCTTGCCTTTGTGTGGGGCGTCACGGTCATGGCGATGCACCCGGTGGCCGAGGCCGATTGGGTCATGGACGGCGGTGCCGTCATCAAGGTGCTCATTACCGCCGTGGTGGGAATCGTCGGTATCTGGTTTGCCTGCAATAACGGCTTTGCCAACGACATGTCGTTTAAGACCTTCATTCCAGATTTGGGCGACACCAATTCGTTGACGTACCTATCGATCATCCTATTCAACTTTATGGGCTTCGAAGTGGTCGCGACCTTTGCCAGCACGATGAAAAACCCGTCGCGTGATATCCCCAAGGCGGTTATCACCGGTGGCGTTGCCATTGCGGCGATCTACATTATCTGCGGCATCGGCATTGGAGCCGCGGTTCCCACCGAGCGGCTTTCGCTCGATTCGGGCATTGTGGACGCGGTCGCCGCCATGCTGGGGCGCAGCCATCCGCTGACGATGGTCGTGGGCGCTGCCTTTTTGGTGACGCTGTTCGCCAACATGATCTGCTGGAGCTTTGGCGTCAACAGCGTGGCGAGCTATGCCGCGCGTCACGGCAATATGCCGCGTCCCTTTGCGCTGGTGTCCAAGAAGACCGGCATGCCCAATGGCTCGGCACTCATTAACGGTTGTTTTGCCAGCCTGGTACTACTGCTTCAGATTCCGCTGGGCGAGGACTCCGACGTCTTTTGGGTTTTCTTCTCGATGAACGTCGTCTTCCTGCTTATGAGCTATATTCCGATGTTCCCGGCGTTTTGGCGCCTGCGCAAATACGACGATCGCCCGCGCGTGTTCCGCGCGCCCTTCGAGGGCAAGGTGCTCGCGGTGGCACTTGCGATTCCCGTGGTGGAGCTTGTGCTTTCGATTGTCGCCACCATTGTGCCGCTCAACAGCTCACCCGCCGAGATGACAAAATTGCCGATTCTCGTGGGCGTGGTAATCGGTGTGTTGTTGGGCGAGGTCTCGCGCCTCATATCGCGCCGCGGCCGCAGCGTCGATAATCCCGGCGTTGGTGCAAGGGGGACAGGTTTCTTTGCACCAAAACAGTAACGCCGCGAGCTGCGCGGCGCTTGCTGCATCTTGGATTACCGCTCGCGGTGCTCGGGGTCAGAAGCGAGTTTAGGCGCAAAGTAGGGGACGTGTCCCAGGTAAGGGCAGCTGTCCGTACGTTCGTCGACAAGACAGGGGACATCGTCGTAGGTGAGTGAGTCGCTCAGGCGGGCGATGGCCTTGGCGGCAGGAACGACGAGCATCTTGAGCGGTGCGATAGGCGCCATGGCATCTCCTTTTCTTCATGCGACCCGTGTTCTGGCGCGAATGTATACGTCGTCAGTCTAGCATCCCGTCGCGGAGAGTTCAAAACCAACACAAATGCGACGGCTATTACTGCGCTGTCTCCAACGTCTCAATCTGTAACGTCTAACTTAATAATTCGCCTCTACTTGTTACAGATTGAGATATACCGCCGGAGCGGGCCGTTTTCCTTCTGAACCACCACATAAGTGCCTGTTCCTTCCGTAGAGGTTTGGGTGTCGTATCGGCATTCACCCAGATAAAACCTACCAAAATCACCCCGTCTACTCTTTGAGCCAGAGCCGACACTAATTCAAATGGCGAAATCAAAGGGCGTTCTCCGTATGGAGGGCGCCTTTTTTATCGCAGGATGTTTTGCGCGGCAGTCATAAGACCCAGTCGGTTGCTGACGCCGAGCTTGCGATAGATGGCGTTGACGTGCTTCTTTACGGTCGACTCGCTTATGAATAGCTCGTTTGCCATCTGTTTGTTCGTTTTGCCGTCGAGCATGAGCCGCATGACTTCGGCTTCGCGCGGTTGGATATTATGTTCTGTAATGAAAGCAATCAGCTGGTTTGTGTCTTCGGTCTGGGTGAGTTTAATGCCCCGAGGATAGAGGTTGGCGAGCGCGAGGCTCGCGTGCCGAGCGATTTCGAGCAGGATTGCGAGCTCGGTGTCGGTGAAGTCTCCGGCCGTGCGTTCGCGAAACAGGGCGATGCTTCCTAGCGGGCTGTCGTTGTGCGCGAGCGTGGCCGTACAGCCAAAGTAGACGCCCTGCGGTTCCATCCATTTGCGATAGATGGGCGTGGCATCGCGTCGTTCGACGTCGACGAGGTCGAGGTCGCGGTAAACGCCGACCTTATGTAGGTCAAAGCTCCATGTTGTATAGTCCATCGCGGCGTAGCGGTTGTAGTAGTCGCTCAGAGCGCGGTCGTCCATTCCGCTGCTTGCGGGGTGGACGTAGCGTGGGGCATCACTGCCCGCCGCCTCGATCAGGTCGAACATGGCGATCCGATGGGGCACGAGCCCTGTCGTTCCCTCGAGGGTCTCCTTTTGCAGCTTATCAATACCGTGTGATGCGTGGATTGCAAGCGCGAGCTCGTTGAGAGCAGTCCAGGTCGTACTGTCCAACTCAATAGCCTGCTGTTTATTGCATGGGGGCATAGGGCGTCCTTTCCATTGTGGAACCCAGTATGTCATGTTCTCGGCCTGAATAGAACTTTAGGTCAGCGAATGGTATACCGTCGGTCGCTGAAAGGGGCTCGAGGGACCATTGAGAACATCTCGGTGCGGCCGCATCATGGTCTCGTCAAGCAAAAGCACCGAGATTTAGGAGCTTGAAATGAAGACAATCTACGAGAGTGAATCCACGCCTAAGAAGGACGGGTTCTATATGCCCGGTGAGTATGAGGAGCAGGAGCGCACCTGGATTCTATGGCCGCACCGCTCCGACGTGTGGCGCTGCGGTGCCAAGCCGGCGCAGAAGGTCTTCACCGAGATCATCAAGACCGTTGCACGCTTTCAGCCCATCACCGTGGGCGTCAACACCGAAGACTTCCCCGCGGTGTGTGAGATCTTCGACGGCGTTGAGAACGTGCGCGTTATCCACATGGAGTACAACGACAGCTGGATTCGCGACCCCGGCCCGGCATTCCTCGTTAATGACAATGGTGAGGTGGCCCTTTCGCACTTCCACTTTAATGCTTACGGCGGTTTCATTGACGGCCTGTATTTCCCGTGGGACAAGGACGCTTCCATTGGCCTGCAGGTGGCACAGCTTGAGCAGGTTAACCGTTATCGTCCCGAGGATTACATCCTCGAGGGCGGCTCGTTCAACTGTGATGGTCAAGGCACCGTCGTGACCACCGAGATGTGTCTGCTCAACGAGGACCGCAACCCGCAGTACACCAAGGAGCAGATTGAGGAGAAGCTCTCTGAGTATCTCGGTATCGAGAAGGTTATCTGGATCAAGGACGGAATCGATCCGTACGAAACGAACGGCCATGTGGACGACGTCGCATGCTTTAGTGCGCCCGGCGAAGTCTGCTGCATGTGGACCGACGATCCCAACCACAAGTTCTACAAGGAGTGCCAGGAGGCGTACAAGACGCTCTCCGAGGCCACGGATGCCAAGGGTCGCAAGCTCAAGATCCACAAGGTGATCATGCCTGCGACATCGGTATATATGACCGAAGAAGAGGCCAGCACGATCGATCCCGTCGAAGGCGTGCTGCCGCGTACTCCCGAGGATGCTTTCGAACCGAGCTATCTCAATTTCCTACCCATTAACGGTGCGGTGCTTGTACCGCAGTTCGGCGATCCCAATGACGCCCAGGCGCTCAAAGATATCCAAGCTGCTTATCCGGACCGCGAAGTCATCGGTATCATGACTCGTGAAGTTATCTACGGCGGCGGCAACATCCACTGCATCACCCAGCAGCAGCCTAAGGCGCGCTGTAAATAGCAGTTCCATGGTGAACAGCGCTTGATTGTCCGCACGCGAAAGTCCGCCGACTTCAATGGTCGGCGGACTTTTTGTGTGGTGGTTTCAGCTGAACGGCGGGCCGTGCGGCTTGGATGTGCGGACTAATCCTGCGTGTCGCCTCCGTACATGTAGACGATAAAGCCGTCGCCGGTGTCCTGGCTGTGATCTTCTAGGATGCGCTTCATGTTGAGGTGCTCGTAGAACTGCCAGTCGGCGTTGCAGTCGCTCATCAGGAAGAACTTGGTGCAGCCTGCCTTGGCGAGCTCAGCGCGCGCAAGGTCGATGAGCTCGCGGCCGAGTCCCTTGCCCTGCCAGTCGGGCGCAATGATGATCAGGTTGAGCTGGCCCTGGGCATACTCGTTGCCCGTGGCGGCAAAGCGGTCGGCCGTGGCCTTTTCACGACTGTCGCCAAAGAGCGAGCCCTCGAGCTTGGCATCGGCGGTCTTTGCCATCTCGGTTGCCTGGATAAACAGCTCGTCGTAACAGGTCTCCCAGGTGGGATTGGTGCGCGCCTTGCCGTCCTCGAAGATGCCGATGCAGCAGGCGGCGATAATGCGGCCCTCGGCCTCGGCGACGAGTGCGATGGGGGAACGCTGCAGCTGCATGGCGATGTTAAAGCGTGCGCAGAAATCGGCGGCTTCGACGTCGCCGCGGTTGCGCAGCGTGTTGCACCACAGCTGGTTGTAGATGGCGGCGATGCCGGTCAGGTCATCAAGCGTGGCGGCGCGCAGGGCTACGTTCTCAAGGCTCATGGAGGCTCCTTCCAAGTTGGGTCAGGCCATCTATGAGTGTGACATGGACGCAGGGCGGCCGCATCGACCATTCGGCAGACGAGCCTCGATTCCTCGGGGACGGAGGGTTCCAAGAGAGAATGAGAGTGGATTATCGGACGCCCGCTCGACGAGAGTGGATAATCTCCCACTTTTAGCGCTGATATAGGCCAAAAACGGGGGATTATCCACTCTCATTCTGGGTAGTCGTTGGGGACGTTCTTAAACGACTAGTCAAACAAGAACGTCCCCAACGACTACCATCGCCGAGACCATGGCCGGCCTCTCCGGCACCCGCATCACTGGCTAGTTTCGCCCATGCGCTGGGGTGGGGGATATGCGTCTTCCACCCTTCCTTTCTTTGGCTGGATTTTGCGCTGAAGACAGCGATCTGCATGTCTTTGGCGTAAAGTTTATCCTTAGCACATATCAATAAGCGAAAGGCCCGGTAGTGAGTATGCTCTACTTCTTCTACGGAATCACATTCGTCTTGGTTTGCATGGTGGCGGTGTGCGTATCGGTATGCGCATACCTCGTCTCACATCGAACAAGCTACTTGACGGTCTCGGCCTTCTTTTTCTTCGACATGCTCGAAAGCGCCCTCGTATTCCTCGATGAGTATCAGGGCAGTAAGATGATGGCAGATATCCTCAGCAGCCAATTTCCCATGACTCACCCCATAACGAAACTCGTCCTATCGATTGGAATCATGGCGAGCATGTGGGCATTTGCATTGGCGATCGTAAACAAGACGAGCCGGCTTCACATGCTCGTGCCCTGCATCGTCTTTTCTGCTTTCGAGGCCATGTCGCTTGTTTTGCAGCCCGATTCAATCAAACAACTCGCATTTTATGCGTTGCGCTCCTTGTTCATGTTCGTGGCGTTTGGCATGATTTTCGTCTGCTACCGCAAAAGCAAGCCGTTGGCGCGAAAGAGCTTCTATGCACGCTACGGCAGGTTTCTTATTGTGATGGCTGTGTTGACGGTGTTTGTTCTGATCGAGGATGTACGCGTTTCGGGCTGAATATTGGGCGGATCGAAGTCATTGATTACCTGTATTTTGCCTACGGCAGAAACATCCCAGAGAACATCATGAGCGTGGTGGCCGCGATGTATACCGTTCGTGCGGCGTCGCGGATCTTGTCGTTGCGCTTTTCTGCTCCGCCCACAACGTCTGGCACCTCTGCCAAGCAGATTGCGGAGGTCCGCTTCTCGGCATTCTGCGACCAGCACGATATCTCCGCGCGTGAACGCGAAGTGCTCGACCTTCTGCTCGATGGCCAGGATAACCGCGCCATAGCGAATGAATTGTTTATCTCTGTCGGCACGGTCAAATCGCATGTTCACACGATATTCCGTAAATGCGGTGTCTCATCGCGGTCCGAGCTTCTTCAGAGCTTTTGGGCAGGTTAAAGGCAGGGTTATAGGGGATATAAGCCTCCGCTTACGGCAATAACCCCGTTTGTGCAGACAAGTTTATACCCGGGGGTGCTATTCAGGTGATAGCAAGCGTCGCGAAAGCGCGGCGATGTCAACAGAAAGGTGGGTTATATGAAGACCTCTATCCCCCCCGTTTCCCGTAGAAGCTTTCTCGGCCTGAGCACGTTGGGCGCCGCGGCTGTTGCGGTGGGTGCCGCCGGTTGCGCCAACAATTCTTCAAATGCCGGAAGCACCGGCAGCGCGAGTTCCGATAAGGCATCCATCGTCTTTCGTAACGGCACGATTCAGACGATGGTCAAAGAGGGCGACACCGCGGCCGCCCTGGCTGTCTCGGGCAACAAGATCGTATATGTAGGCGAAGACTCCGGTGTTGACGAGTACATCGATGACAACACGCGCGTCATCGATCTTGATGGCGGTATGGTGATCCCCGGCTTTATGGACGGGCATATCCACGCTCCGGGCAACTGGGTGACTGCGCTGTACGAAATCGATCTTACCAAGGCTACCACGATCGATGAGTATAAGAAGGCGGTCAGTGATTTTGTAACCAAGCATCCCGATGATGAGGCTTACGTTGGCGGCTCGTTCATGATCAACGCCTTCGAGCAAGAGGATGGCACCAATCCCGGCCCCAACAAGTCCATCCTCGATGAGATCTGCTCCGATAAGCCCATCATGCTGACCGATGTTTCCTATCATTCGGTGTGGGTCAACAGCCGTGCGCTCGAGCTTGCGGGCATCGATAACGATACCCCCAATCCCACGGGCGGCATCATCACCCGCGATGCAAACGGCGAGGCGACTGGCTACTTGATCGATTCTGCTGCAGGTATGGTGAGGGAGGTTGTCTCCGTCAAGCATACGGACAAGGAGCTTGAGAACGCTATCGACAAGTACCAGCAGGTGGCTACGAAATACGGCATCACCGGCATTACCAACATAAGCGTCGTGGGAGATTCTACGGCACAGGATTGCCAGTTCTATACTGATCTTGAGAAAGATGGCAAGCTTAACCTGCGCATGCGAGTACTTCCTACCATTAGGCCCGGCATGACGGCTAAAGAGGCCCTTAAAACCGTGAAGGACCTCAAGAAGTTCGATAGCAATATGATCTCTACCGGTACGGTCAAGATCTACTCCGATGGCGTTACCGAGGGCGGCAGCGCCGTGATGCTCGAGCCATATACCTCCGCCGCCGGTAAGGGCGATAACTGGCACGGCGAGTCCGTCTGGGATCAGCAGGAGTTCAGCGACATGGTGGCCGCCCTCGACAAAGAGGGTGTTCAGATTCATGTTCACGCGATCGGCGATGGCGCCGTCCACAATACACTCGATGCCTACGAGCGCTGCGTCAAGGAGAACGGTGAGCGCGATGATCGCCGCAACACCATGACGCATGTGTGTGCAATCACCGACGAGGACATTCAGCGCGTCGTCGATCTCGACATTGTGTGCGCGTTGCAGTTCCTGTGGATGTATCACGATCCTTTGTGCGACCTCGAGATCGCCTTTGTGGGCGAGGATCGCGCCATGAAGTTCTACCCCGTCAAGAATATGCTCGAGGCCGGCTACTTTATCTCCGGTGCGAGCGATGGCCCGGTCACCGGCTATGCGCCGCTCGAGGAGATCGAGGTGGCCGTTACGCGCAATAGCCCGTATCCCGAGGAGGAGGACACCGATATGTACCGTTGGCCCGAGCAGGCCATCACGGCATATCAGGCGCTCGAGGCATATACCAAAAACGTTGCCTTCGAGAACTACATGGAGGATAAAATCGGTACGCTCGAGGTGGGCAAGCTCGCCGACATCACGGTGCTCGACCAAGACATTCTTCATTGCGATCCCAAGAAGATCTCCGATACCAAGATTCTGTTCACTGTCTCCGATGGCCGTATCGTATACGAGGGATAATCGGTCGATTGAGGTAAAGAGCGGACGATCTGCTCGGTAGAACGCTAGGGTGCCAGCCGTCGTCGCGATTTAGTGCAGGCCGCCGCGGATGCGAGAGCGTCCGCGGCGGCGCTTTTACGCCGTAACCTACACCCGCTCTGCGATCTCGTGGATGAGGTAGTCGGTCTTTTCCCAGCCCAGGCACGGGTCGGTGATGGACTTGCCAAAGACGCCGCCGTCGACAGACTGGTTGCCGTCCTCCAGGTAGGATTCGATCATAAAGCCCTTGACCAGCTTGGAGATGGACTCGTTGCGGCGGCAGCTGTCGAGCACCTCCTTGCAGATGCGGTGCTGCTCTAGCGGGCGCTTGCCCGAGTTGTCGTGGTTGCAGTCGATGACCGCTGCCGGGTTGGCGTAGCCGGCATGCTCGGTATAGCGCTCAGCCAGACGCTCCAGATGCTCGTAGTGGTAATTGGGGTAGGTACGACCGTCGAGACCAATGTAGCCACGCATGACGGCGTGCGCAAGCGGATTGCCGTCGCACTCGACCTCCCAGTTGCGGAAGATGAAGCTTTGATGTGCCTGGGCGGCGTAGATGGAGTTGAGCATAACGGTGGTGGAACCGGCGGTGGGGTTCTTCATGCCCACAGGCACCGAAATGCCGCTCGACACCAGACGATGCTCCTGGTTCTCGACCGAGCGCGCGCCCACGGCGACGTAGCTCAGCAGGTCGACGAGGTACTGGTAGTTGGACGGGTAGAGCATCTCATCGGCGGTAAAGAAACCGGTCTCCTCGATGACGCGCAGGTGCATATGGCGGATGGCCTTGACGCCCTCGAGCAGGTCGTCGGGAGCCTCGGGGTTGGGGTTGTGCAGCAGGCCCTTGTAGCCAGTGCCCTTGGTGCGCGGCTTGTTGGTATAGACGCGCGGAATGATGATGAGTTTGTCCTTGACCTCTTCGGCGACCTTGGCCAGTCGGCTCATGTACTCAAGCACCGAGTCCTCGCGGTCGGCAGAGCACGGGCCGATAATGAGCACCTTGCGCGCGTCCTCGCCGGTAAAGACCTTGGCGACCTCGGCGTCGAATGCCTGTTTTTTGGCGGTAAGATCGGCGGAAAGCGGCATTTCCTCGCGGATTTCCATGGGGATCGGCAGCCTGCGCTTGAATTCCATGGCCATACGGGGCCTCCTCAATCAAATAAGACAAAGTGTGCATTGTCGAATGCTCGGCATTATCCGCTGTCGCACGCTAAAGTGCAAGCCCTCGTTACCCCAAAACCTGCCAAAAAGGGACAGGTTTATTTTGGCAGGTTTTATCTGGGCAAACGTTGGCTGGCCCTGGAATGGAATGATGCCACGCGGCTTGGAAGAGGCCGTCGATTTGGTCCCAGGGGAGGCGGTTTGAGGGTCGCAGAACAAAAAACGGGGGCGCAAGTTGTCCTGCGCCCCCGTTCTCGGGTGTTATTCGTTCCCTGCGGCAGAATTTACGCCGCCTCGTCGAACTGCGAGTTGTACAGGTCGGCGTAGAAGCCGCCCTGGGCGAGCAACTCGTCGTGCGTGCCCTTCTCGACGATGTCGCCGTCGCGGATTACCAAGATCACGTCGGCGTTGCGGATCGTGGACAGACGGTGCGCGATGACAAAGCTGGTACGGCCCTGCATCAGCGCATCCATGGCACGCTGGATGAGCTCCTCGGTGCGGGTATCCACGTTGGAGGTCGCCTCGTCCAGAATCAGCGCCGGACGGTCGGCCAAAATGGCACGGGCGATGGTCACGAGCTGGCGCTGACCCTGCGACAGGTTAGTGCCCTCCTCGTTAATCATAAAGTCATAACCGCCGGCAAGCGTATGGATAAAGTGGTCGCAACGCGCGGCGCGCGCGGCGGCTTCGACCTCGGCATCGCTCGCATCGGGGCGTCCGTAGCGGATGTTCTCGCGGATGGTGCCGTTAAACAGCCAGGTATCCTGCAGCACCATGGCAAACTCGCCGCGCAGCGCCGCGCGGTCCCAGTCGCGCACGTCGACGCCCTCGACACGCAGCGAACCGCCGTCCACATCGTAGAAGCGCTGCAGCAGCTTGATGAGCGTGGTCTTGCCGGCGCCGGTGGGACCGACGATGGCGATGGTCTGGCCGGGCTGTGCCTCGCAGCTAAAGTCGTGGATGATGGTCTTGTCGGGCGTATAGCCAAACTTGACGTGATCAAACTCCACATGGCCGGGACGCTTCTCGGGAATCTGGGCGTCGGACTTCTGCTCCTCTTCGGGCGCGGCCAGGAACTCAAAGACGCGCTCGGTGGCGGCGGCCATCGACTGCATCGTGTTGCTCACGTTGCCCAGCTGCTGTACGGGTTGCGTAAAGTTGCGAACGTACTGGATAAAGCTCTGGATGTCGCCGGGCGTGGCATTGCCGGTCAGCGCGAGCTGCGCGCCCACCACGACGACGCCCACGTAGCCCATGTTGCCCACCAAGCTCATAAGCGGCATCATCAGGCCCGACAGGAACTGCGAGCGCCAGCCACTAATAAACAGGCGGTCGTTTTGACGGTCGAACTCCTCGATCGAGGCCTCGGCGCGGTCGAACACCTGAATGACGTTCTGGCCGGCAAAATCCTCCTCGATAATGCCGTTGACGGCGCCCAGGACCTGCTGCTGCTCGCGGAAGTACGGCTGCGAGAAGTGAATCATCACCATTAAGATAATCGCGGCGGCCGGCAGCGTGAGCACGGTGACGCCGGTGAGCGGCAGGCTGATCGACAGCATCATGACGAGCACGCCGATAATCTGCGTGACGGACGTAATAAGCTGCGTCACGCTCTGGTTGAGCGATTGCCCCAGCGTATCGACGTCGTTGGTGATGCGGCTGAGCACGTCGCCCTTGCTGTGGCCGTTGAAGTAGCTCATCGGCACGACGGCGATCTTGGCGGCGATCTCCTTGCGCATGCGGTAGCAAATCTTTTGCGTGACGCCGGTCATGAGCCAGCCCTGGATGAGGCTGCAAACAGAGCTCGCCAGATACAGGCAGAGCAAAAAGCCGAGCGTCTTGGCGATCCAGTTAAAGTCGACATCGCCGGTACCGTTGACCTTGGCAACCAGGCCCTCGAACAGTTTGGTGGTAACCTGGCCGAGCACCTTGGGTCCCACAATGTTAAAGATGACCGAGCACACGGCAAAGGCGACGGCGGCAAACACGGCAATCTTGTGCTGGCCGATATAGCCGAGCAGCTGCCTCATGGTGCCCTTAAAGTCCTTGGCCTTTTCGCCGCGACGCATGCCGCCCATGCGGCCCATGGGACCACGCTGGCGGGTGGGCTTGGGAATCTGAGTCTTGGTCTCGTCTGCCATTAGCGCTCGCCTCCTTCCGTGACGGCTGCAATTTCTTCTTGGGTAAGCCCCAACTCCTCGGCGGAAAGCTGCGACTGTGCGATCTCCAGGTACGCCGGGCAGCTGCGCAGCAGCTCCTCGTGCGTACCGGTGCCCACCACGTGGCCGTCGTCGAGCACGATGATCTGGTCGGCGTGCATGATGGTCGCGATGCGCTGGGCCACGACCACGAGCGCGGCGTCGGTAACGTTTTTGGCAAGCTCTTCGCGCAGGCGAGCGTCGGTCTTGTAGTCGAGGGCGCTAAACGAGTCATCGAACACCACGACCTCGGGCTTTTTGGCCAACGCGCGGGCGATGGCCAGGCGCTGGCGCTGACCGCCCGAAACATTGGAGCCGCCCTGGCTGATGGGGGAGTCGTAGCCGCCCTCGCGTTCGGCGATAAAGTCCTCGGCCTGGGCGATGCGCGCGGCCTGGCGCATGTCGTCATCGCTCACCATGTCGCCGGCAAACTTGAGGTTGCTCTCGACAGTGCCCGAGAACAGACGCCCCTGCTGCGGGATGTAACCAATGCGGCGGCGCAGCTCGGAAAGGGTCATGTCGCGCACGTCAATGTCGTCGAGCGAAATGCTGCCGCCCGTGACGTCGTACAGGCGCGGAATCAACTGCACGAGCGTGGACTTGCCCGAGCCCGTGGAGCCAATGATGCCGAGCATCTGACCGGCATGCGTGGTGAAGTTCACGCCGCTGATGACATCGGCGCGGGCATCGGGATACTGGAAGCTCACGTCGCGGAAGG
>CALLRY010000411.1:0-4712 GCA_938014285.1 uncultured Collinsella sp.
GTCCCTTGCGGCGTAGTTCTTATTTAAGCCGTCCAAGTTTTGGGGTGCAGTTCACACTACGTGCGGCGGGGGTTCTTTCGTCCTGCGGAGTGTCCGCGAAGGTTAGCCCTCAGATCCTGCTACGACTACGTCCTCGGATTGTGTGGGCGGATGAAGGACGTAGCTGGCCGGGTATTCCGTTCCCTTCGCTGTTTCGCGGCTTTGCCGCGAAACCTCGCGCCACTTTGGGGATGGATGGGGGACTTGGCTGTTGCCGCCTTTTCTGAGCCCTTCTTTATTCCTTATGCTGGATGAAAAGCCCCTTGTTTTTGCAGGGGTGCATACTCGACTTATAAGTGCATAGAATCTCGTATAGCGCGAGTAAGATATTGCGCTGTCCGTTTTGTGTTTAGCAGAGATGTAGTTTGCATAATCCAACATAATCCTCGCTTCATTTAAATAAAGTCGCACGTAAATTACGTAGATATGTCTAAGCTGGAGTTCTGTACGCTGAGCGGACAAAAACGACCGTTCACCGTTCCGCTATTTTCAAAATGAATAAAATGAGCGATAAAGAGAATATAAACCTTAATAAACTCGCGTATCGCACGGACGCGGGTTATTAATGGGTTGTAGGCCTTTTACAGAAAGGATTCCAGCAATGTCTAAGCCTCTTGGCAAGCCCGATCGTATTGTCGTCGCCCTTGGCGGCAACGCCCTCGGCAACAACCCCGTCGAGCAGATCGAGGCCGTGAGCAACACCGCTCACGCTCTCCTCGGTCTCATCGAGCAGGGCAATGAGATCATCATCACCCACGGCAACGGCCCGCAGGTCGGCATGATCCAGAACGCCTTCGCCGCTGCCCACGATGCCATCGGCACCCCCGAGATGCCGCTGCCCGAGTGCGGCGCCATGTCCCAGGGCTACATTGGTTATCACCTGCAGCAGGGCATCGGCCGCGAGATGCACAAGCGCTATAAGCGTTGGCACGCCGCCACCGTCGTCACCCAGATCGAGTGCGATCCGGATGATCCCGCGTTCAAGAACCCGACCAAGCCGATCGGCCCCTTCTACACCGAGGAGCAGGCCAAGGAGTTCATGGCCGAGGATCCCTCCAAGGTCTTCGTCGAGGATTCCGGCCGCGGCTGGCGTCGCGTCGTCGCTTCCCCCGATCCCAAGAAGATCGTCGAGGCTGACTCCATCCTCAACCTGCTCGACAACGAGTTCATCGTCATCGCCTGCGGTGGCGGCGGCATCCCCGTCGTCCGCGACTACGAGAACAAGGGCTGCTACAAGGGCGTTCCCGCCGTCATCGACAAGGACCTGGGCGGCGAGCTGCTGGCCGAGGACTGCGACGCCGACGTTCTGTTCCTGCTGACCGCCGTTGAGCATGTCGCCATCAACTTTGGCAAGCCCAACCAGGAGGAGCTCGAGGACCTCACCGCCGACGAGGCCGAGCGCCTGGCCGACGAGGGTCAGTTCGGCAAGGGTTCCATGGAGCCCAAGGTCCGCGCTGCCATCAAGTTCGCACGTTCCCGCAAGGGCCGCACCTGCATCATCGGCGCTCTGGACAAGGCCGCCGAGACCATGGCTGGCCTCTCCGGTACCCGCATTCACGAGTAGTCTCTACTCTGTTGCCTCTCTCGTGGGCGCCAGGCAAAGCGCCCGCAAACTAGCCTCTCTTCATGAGCCCCGCAGTCCGCTCCGGCTGCGGGGCTTTTGCTATTCACCTAGTCATTGGGGACATTCTTAAACGACTAGTAGTAGGCCCACATGGCTTCGACTTCGTTGAGGACCTCTACGACGCCCCAGCGGCGGGCGCTGCGGCTGGCCGAGTTGGGGTCGTAGACGCCAATCTGATTGGCATCGTCGATGCCGTAGAGCACGATGTAGTGGCCTACGTTGGTAAACGTACCGGGGCGCACTGCGGCGATGACGGGCGCACCCGAGCGAAGTGCTTGGGTAATCGATTCGCGATCGTTATAGAGCTGTGTTCCGTTGAGCCCCAGCTGCCACGCACCGCCTGTCATAAACGACCACTCGGTGGCACCGGTGGGGGCGTAGTTGCCGGCTTCGGCCAGTGCGCATATATCGACCGGCGTCTTATCGGTGTGGCCGGTCTTAAAGATATAGACCATGGTGAGGCAAGTGGGACCGCAAGCGTTTTCGCGAATAGTGCCGCCGGCATAGGGCAGCTCCGACCATGCGGGGTCAATTTGGTAGATGTGGGGCATGGCGCCGGCCTGCCATTGCGAGCGTGGGGTCGAGAACGCAAAGGAGTAACCGGGCGCGACGGGAGCTTTAAGCAGCTTGTCTTCGGCAGTGGGCTCAAGACCGGCTGATCCGTGGGAGATACAGGATCCCAAAAACACAAAGACGAGGCAGGCGGCGATGGAGCAAAGCGCAAGGCGTAGGCGGCGGGCCGGAAGCGCGTGGCTTGTGGTGTGCGACGCGGGGTGAGGGGCGGAATTGCCGCGATCGCGTTGAGGTCGCGAAAAGGAGCGCTTGACGTAGTAGTCGGTCTTACGGCGATCGTAGCGGCGTGGCTGCAATGTGTCGGTCTGACGTTGGCGTGTGCTCGTACTCACGCGGTCTGACTGCTGCACGGTACGGCTTTGCTGCCGCGAAGAAGCCCCGGGCTGCTCTTGGGGGCGCTGCGGGTTGTCGTTGTCGGAGGTGCTTCTGGGCGTTGGCGTGGTGCGGCCGGCAAGGCGCACGCTTTGTGGCCGTTGGCCGCCGTCATTGTATCCGTATGCCATTCGAATCACCTTGCCTCATGTGTAACTTGTCTATCCTACATAAAAAGATGCACGACACATGGGTATGTGCGCCAAAAGCCTGACAAATGGTATGAACGTTGCCGCGCCGCGCGCCAAGCGTCACGGCAACAGGTATTCAAAAGCAGACAAGATGAAGGCGTCCAAGACGAATGACGTCTCCCGCCGTTCGTCCCAAAAACAGCGCCGCTCGTTTTGCAGTTCTGCCTTCGGTCGAGCTGCGAGCGGCGCTGCTGCGCCAAGGCCGTATCTTAAAGCCATGGAATAAAAGCGCGCGGCAAAACGGACCGCGCAAGGGGTGACGCCAAGGGCGTCAAATAGGAAAGGAGGGGAACAATGGCGGACAAGAACGCAGAAGTTGCAGTCGAGGATAACGGCGGCATGAAGAAAACGCTCTCGCTCTGGAACTTCTTCACCATCGGTTTCGGTGCCATCATCGGTACCGGTTGGGTTCTGCAGGTCGGTGACTGGATGGTCGTGGGCGGCGGTCCCGTTCCCGCTATGATCGCATTCCTCTTGGGTGCAATCTTCCTCGTGCCCGTCGGAGCTGTTTTCGGTGAGCTCACGGCTGCTATCCCCATCTCGGGCGGCATCGTCGAGTATGTCGATCGTAGCTTTGGCCGTACGCTGAGCTACATCACCGGATGGCTTTTGGCCCTGGGCAACGGCATCCTGTGCCCGTGGGAGGCCATTGCCATTTCGACCCTCGTGTCCGAGATGTTCGGTAGCCTGCCCGGCCTTGAGTGGCTGCGCGCCATCAAGCTCTACACCATCCTGGGGGCCGACGTTTACCTGTTTCCGACGCTGATCGCGCTCGGCTTTGCAGTCTACGTCATCTTCCTCAACTTCCGCGGTGCCAGCTCGGCCGCCAAACTCCAGGCCTTCCTGACCAAGGCTCTGCTCTGCGGCATGCTGCTCGCCATGGGCGTCTCGCTGTTCACCGGCTCGCCGGACAACGCCATGCCCGTGTTCTCCCAGGCGCTGGCGGCGGCAAGGCCGCTACCGAGAGCACCAGCCTGTTTGCCGGCATCGTGTCGGTCCTGGTTCTGACCCCGTTCTTCTACGCCGGCTTCGACACCATTCCTCAGCAGGCTGAGGAAGCAGCCGAGGGCCTCAACTGGAACAAGTTCGGCAAGATCATCTCCCTGGCCCTGCTGGCCGCTGGCGGCTTCTACATGGTCTGCATCTACTCGTTTGGCACCATCCTCGACTGGCATGAGTTTGTTAAGAGCCCGGTTCCCGCGCTTGCCTGCCTCAAGGGCATCAACATGCTTCTGTACCTGGCCATGCTCGTCATCGCCACGCTTGGACCCATGGGTCCGATGAACTCCTTCTACGGCGCCACGAGCCGCATCATGCTCGCCATGGGCCGCAAGGGCCAGCTGCCCGAGCAGTTCGCCGAGGTCGACCCCAAGTCCGGCGCTCCCAAGCTCGCCTGCGTCGTTCTGGGCGTCATCACCGTCGTCGGTCCGTTCCTGGGCAAGAACATGCTCATCCCTCTGACCAACGTGTCGGCTCTCGCCTTCATCTTCTCCTGCGGCATGGTCGCCCTCGCTTGCCTGCGTATGCGCTTCACCGAGCCCGACCTGCCTCGTCCCTACGAGGTGCCCGGCGGCAAGTTTGGCATCTGCCTCGCTATCGCTGCCTGCGCCATCATCATCGGCCTGCTCGTGATTCCGTTCTCTCCCGCCTCCCTCAACATGGTGGAGTGGAGCATCGTGATCGGTTGGTTGGCTATTGGCCTGGCCCTCATGGCTTTCACCAATTCCCGCAAAAAGTAACGCCTAGCCGGGGCGGATCAGGTGCGCGGGACCCTCTCTTCCGCGCACCGAACCCGGCGCCACTTGGGTAGCTTTGTGAGGCCTTAACCCAACACGGCCTCGCCCACTATATGGATCCATAAGGAGGAACCATGTCCACTAAGTATGCAATCGTTGGCGGTAAGCTCATCGACG
>CALLRY010000412.1:0-1643 GCA_938014285.1 uncultured Collinsella sp.
CCGACACGCCCGGCTCGCAGTACGTCGCGCCCGCGATGATGAGGCTCTCCGCGCCCGCGGCATAAGAAGGCCCGCCCAGCAAAACGCATAGGCAGGCCATGGCGGTAAACATCTTGCAGTCCCTTTTAATGAGAAGGCAAATCGCTATAACCGAGTTTGTCCGAACATCGCGTAAGGCATGAGTCAGGTCGAAGGTGTTCATTGAGACGACAGGGACAGAGATGCCTTAATAGGTCGTCTCGATCTGGGCGAACCCCTCGTACCTAGGATCGACGCACCTCGATAGAGAACGCGGGGGCGCAGTTTGCCGCATTCCGCTCATCGACAGTGTTGGGCCATCGCTTTAAGGAACCTGTCGATGAAAAGGAAGAGTCTGGTAGCGTATGGCCACACGCAGGATCTACCGGCGAGCACATTGCGCAACCTTTTGCAGAGCAAACCGCTGCCAGGGCCTGGTTTGGAGACGATATTCCAGCCTAGGATGGGAGGCAATCATCATTGCGCAGCTAAATCTCCAACAATGTTGAACAAATAGGATGTCATTTGCTTGAAATCCGGATAGCTTTGGTGGTGTCGATATTAAGGGAGCTATCGGAACAGCTCATCATGGCTGCCGGTGCGTTCAAAGAAAGCTACCTCTTCGTTTGATGACCATATGACAAGCCAGTCGCCAGAGTTTGCTACGTGACATTCGTTTCGCCCTGCCCAGTTGCCGCTTAGCCGGTGCATATTATGACGTCGTTTTAATATGTCCATTGACTCGGGTGTATTCTGTAGCACCAGGTCAATTAGCTTTTGAAGCTCGGATAGATCCCATTTACGGCGCTTTGCTTTTTTCTTTAAATCGCGGGAGAAGGCTGCAGAGAACTCTGCGGTTAACGTGCTCATTGTGCCATCGCCGCAGCGATAAGATCGGCGCCATTGTCAAAACGTCCTTTTTTGCCAGATGCAAGAAACGCGTCCCCCTCGCGAATGGCCTCAAGGCTTTCGGCATTGGGCTCCTCAGGGGCAAAAGTCAACGGGATGCGATGGGTGTTGACCATTTGCTTGAAGAATGCGCGCGTCACGGACGACAAATCAAGTCCATAGTAATCAGCCACTTCTGCTGCCTCGCGTTTGAGGTCATCGTCAACCCTAATGGTTAATGTTGAGCTTGCCATTTTTAGACCCTCCAATCATGTGAGTGCAACCTTAGTATAACGCACATACAATAGTAGATTATGTAATTACAATCAATTAACTAAGCCTTTTAGTGGTACGGCACCTCATACATTGCATGCAGTAAAAAGGCAACGCTCCCTTTCGGAAAGCGTTGCCTTTAAAGCTTCTACAGGGCCTTTGTATTGCAGCTAGGCATGCCGCACGCCCCAACAGCGATATGCGGCACCTAGATGCCCCAGTCCCAACAGGAGTAGCGTAAAGGACGCGGCAATCCAGTTGCTGTCGCCGGTCTTGGGGAGTACCGCAGTGGTCGCGGTGGCTGCCTTGGGCTTGGCCGTCTTGGCGACCGTGGTCTTGGTTACTGTCGTTGTTGTCTTGGTTGTCGCGGCCGCGAGTTTCAGCGAGGGATTTGCCGTGGGCCCCGTGGTGGGCTCTCCAGCAGCGGGGCTTGAATCGGCGGGAGACTTTTCCGCCCCACCGCC
>CALLRY010000413.1:0-1362 GCA_938014285.1 uncultured Collinsella sp.
AGTAGATGTTGTGCATCGACAGCAGAATGCCGCCGAGCATCTCCTTCTGCGTGACCATGTGACGGATGAGCGCACGGCCGTAACCGCCCGTGCACACCGGGCAGGTGCAGGTAGGATCGATGGGGCCGTCGTCGTGCGCAAAGCGCGCGTTGCGGAAGTTGAGGCGACCCTCGCTGGAGAATGCCGTGCCCATGCGGCCGGTGCGCGTCGGCAGCACGCAGTCGAACATGTCGATGCCCACGCCCACGCCGCGCACGAGGGTGGTGGGGTTGCCGACACCCATCAGGTAGCGCGGCTTGTGCTTGGGCATGTACTCGGAAGCCAGCGGCGCCAGCGTCTCGAACATGGTCTCGTGGTCCTCGCCCACCGAGTAGCCGCCGATGCCGTAGCCCGGGAAGTCGCCGCACTCCTCCAGATGGCGCAGCGAGCGCAGGCGCAGGTCCAGGTGCATGCCACCCTGGACGATGCCAAAGAGTGCCTGGTCGTCGCGGGTATGCGCCTTATAGCAGCGCTCGGCCCACATGCTCGACAGCTCCACGGCGCGCTCAACGTAGGCGCGCGTGGCGGGATAGCCCGGGCACTGGTCGAGCTGCATGCAGATGTCGGAGCCGAGTTTCATGGCGATTTCCATGTTGTCCTCGGGCGTCCAGAACACGTGGCGACCGTCGTAATCGTTGACGATAAAGCGCACACCCTCGTCGGTGAGCTTGACGGCGTCGTTGTGGCTGAACACTTGGAAGCCGCCCGAGTCGGTAAGAATGGGGCCATGCCAGTTCATAAACTTGTGCAGCCCGCCCAGCTCGGCGATGGTGTCCTCGCCGGGACGCATGGACAGGTGATAAGTATTGGCAAGCACGATCTGGGCGCCGAGCTGTTTAACGGTCTCGGTAGGAATGCCCTTGACGTTTGCCTTGGTGCCCACGGGCATGAAGATCGGCGTCTCGATGTCGCCGTGCGGGGTGTGCAGCACGCCGGCACGCGCATGCGTCGTCGGGTCCTCGGCGATCAGGTCGAATTTAAAAAGGCTCTGGTCCATAAACTGGAACTCCTTGGTTGCGGTTCATACGCAAACCATTATACGGGCAACCAGCAAACCGCACCGACTCGACAGAAACTGATGCATTAAACGACTAGTCGTCGAGGACAATCTTCAGCGCCATCTTGCAAAGGAGTGTCCCAATCTGCCGGCACTTAGGGACTGTCCCCAAGTGCCGGCAAGAGTGTCCCTTATGACTAGTCATTTAAGAACGTCCCCAACGACTACGAGATCATCTCCAACAGCCAAGGCAACGCCGATGCTCTGGCGACGTCAGACACTATGACCCAATCCAGGGGCACGGAAACGACAGGAGCCCCCGCTCG
>CALLRY010000414.1:0-1621 GCA_938014285.1 uncultured Collinsella sp.
CAGCTTTGCGCGCAGGCGTCTTGGGAGCAGATGCCTTGGGACGATCGGACACGATTAAGCCTCCTCGGTCTTGCTCAGTCCACCAAACCTACGGTCACGGCCCTGATAGGCCAAAATGGCGTCGACAAGGCCCCAACGATCAAAGTCGGGCCAATAGGTATCGGTGACGTAGAACTCGGAATAAGCCACCTGCCACAGCAGATAGTTCGAAAGGCGCAGCTCACCAGAGGTGCGAATCACAAGCTCAGGATCGGGAAGGCCAGCTGTATAGAGGTGGGAAGCCACCATGTCGTCATCAATTGCGCCAGGATCGATCTTACCGGCGGCAGCGTCGAGTGCGATCTGACGGACAGCGCGGGTAATCTCGGCACGCGCGCCGTAGTTGACGGCAAGCGCCAGCGTCATGCCGGTGTGATTGGCGCACTCGGCAAGACCGCGTTCAAAAACGTCGCGGGTCTTCTTGGGCAGCGCGGAAATATCACCCAAAAAGACAACGCGCACGTTTTCGCGCTTCAGAAGCGGCAACTCGTCGATGAACGTCTTGGCAAACAGGTGCATCAAGACGTTGACCTCATGCTGCGGGCGGTTCCAGTTTTCGGTAGAAAACGCATAGGCCGAAAGCACGTCGACGCCCAGGCGCACGCAGGCGGTAATGATCTCGCGCAGCGAGACGATACCCGCCTTGTGGCCCTCAGTGCGCGCAAGACCGCGCGACGTAGCCCAACGACCGTTGCCGTCCATGATGCACGAGATATGGTGCGGAATGTTATTGAGGTCAAGGTCGGAAAAACCGACGCCCGCAGGGGCGTCGGCAAAGTACTCGACCAGTTTATGCTCGTCGTATTGCACCTTAGATCTCCATGACCTCGGCTTCTTTTTCCTTCAGAAGCTCCTCGACCTTGGCGACATACTCATCAGTGTGCTTCTGGACCTTGGCCTGCTCGCGACGGACATCGTCCTCGGTGAGCTCCTCATCGCGCTCGAGCTTGTTGTTGAAGTCGCGACGGATGTTACGGATAGACACCTTGGCCTGCTCAGCGTACTCGCGGCACTCCTTGACGCCGGGAACGGCAGACGAACGACGGTGCCATCGGAGTTGGGGGTAATGCCCAGATCGGAAGCGCCGATGGCCTTGACGATAGCGTTGATGAGTGCCTTATCCCACGGCTCGATGAGCAGCATGTGGGCCTCGGGGGTCTTGACGGCGGCAACCTGCGTGACCGGCGTGGGAACACCGTAATAATCGACGGTGATGTCGGACAGAATGTTGGCATTGGCGCGGCCGGTACGAACCTTGGAGAAGTTATGCTTGAGGGACTCGAGCGACTTGTCCATGTGGGCGGTGATGTTCTCTGCCATGCTTAATCCTCCTGATAGACGAGCGTGCCGACGGGCTCACCCGAAAGCGCGCGCTTGACGGTGTCCTCGCCATCGATGTTGAGGACCAAAATCGGCATACGGTTATCCTGGCACAGTGCCGTAGCCGTGGAATCCATAACCTGCAGACCGCGGACAAGAACCTCGTGGTAGGTAATCTTGTCAAAACGGACAGCATCGGCGCACTTGACGGGATCTTTATCGTAGATGCCGTCAACCTTGGTGGCTTTAATCAGAATCTCGG
>CALLRY010000415.1:0-1498 GCA_938014285.1 uncultured Collinsella sp.
CTCGTTGTTGGCGACCATGATACTCACGAGTGCGACGTCGTCGCCGAGCAAGTCGCTCAGCGCGGCAAGCTCGATGTAGCCCGCACGGCAGGGCTGCACTAGGTCGACGGTAAAGCCGGCGGCGCGCAGCAGCGGCAGGTTGTCCAGGATCGAATCGTGCTCGATGGCGGATACGATAACGCGGTTACGCTTGCGGTCGCGCTGACGAGCGCCCTCGGCAAGACCGAGGAGCGCCAGCTGGTTGGCCTCGGTGCCGCCGTTGGTAAGGATGATCTCGGACGGGCGAACGCGTGCACCAAAGCTACGGGCGATCTCGCGACGTGCAACCTCCAGACGCGCGGCAGCCTTGCGGCCGAGCGAGTGCAGCGAGTTGGGGTTGACGCCCGCTAGCTCGCTATCGTCGTACTCACGCTGCGCAAGGCGCGCCTCGGCGCGCATGGGCGTCGAGGCGGCGTAGTCAAGATTCACGGGTATGCGGTTTTGACCTGCGGTCATAAGGATTTATGCCTCCTGTGCAGCCTCGTTGCCCAGCTTCTGCAGCAGCGCAACCTCGGCAGCGGGATCTTCGGACTTAAATACGGCAGAACCGGCCACCAGGACATTTGCGCCGGCCTTGACGACCTCGGCAATGTTCTTGGAAGAAATGCCACCGTCGACCTCGATGAGGGGCGAAACGCCGTGACGCTCGCACATGGCCTTGAGCTCTTGGAGCTTAGCGATGGTGCCCGGGATAAAGCTCTGGCCGCCAAAGCCTGGGTTCACGCTCATGAGCAGCACCATATCGACGACGTCGATGATACTCTCGAGCACGCACACGGGGGTGGCGGGGTTGAGCACAACGCCGGCCTTGACGCCGCGCTGCTGCAGATGCGTGAGCGTGCGGTGCAGGTGCGTGGAAGCCTCGTAGTGCACGGTGATCATGTCGGCGCCGGCGTCGGCGTACCAATCGACCGTCTCGTCGGGGTTCGACACCATGAGGTGCGCGTCGACCGGTACATCGGTGGAGCGCTTGACGGCCTTAAGGATGTCAACGCCAAAGGTGAGGTTGCCGGTAAAGTGACCGTCCATAACGTCGAAGTGCACGTAGTCGGCGCCGGCGATCTTGTCGAGTTCGCCCTTGAGGTTGGCCATGTCGGCCGAAAGGACAGACGGAGCGATTTTGATGGAACCCATGGTAGAAGCCTTTCTGCGCTAGTCGGTGAGTCCGTAGAACTCTTGAGAAGGGACGCGATCGGTAAGAATCTCGAGCGCCCTATCCAAAGTAACACCGTTGTAGAGCGTTTGCTCCACGGCAAAGGTGAGTGGAATGTCTACGCCCAGTGAACGGGCGAGCTCGCTCACGCTGCGGGCGGCGACGGCGCCCTCCACCACCATATGCGTGCGCGTCTGGTACTCGTCGAGCGAAACGCCGTGGGCAAACTCGTAGCCAAAGGTGCGGTTGCGCGAATGCTCGGAGGTGCAGGTGGCAATGAGGTCACCCATGCCGGCAAGACCCATG
>CALLRY010000416.1:0-1074 GCA_938014285.1 uncultured Collinsella sp.
CGCCTCGCCGTAGCGCAGAGGCGCCTTGTAGTGGATCTCGATGTCGTGGATGGGGCTCATGTAGCCGGCTCCCTCGATGCGCTCCGCATAGGAGAAGTCCAGCGCGTCCAGGAAGTCGATGCGGGCGTCCTCGAAGTACAGCAGGTAGTTCGCGTGGTAGACCACCCCCATCATGTCCGTCTCGCCGTACCGTACCTTGATGGGGGTGTGCACATGCATCTCTTCGCTCGCTTTCGCCGTCTCGCTCGGGTTCCGTCGATCATTATAGTGAAGGCAGCGCGGCAGGACGTCATTTTGTGCAAAATGGCATGGTTCTCGTAGTTTTAGCTGTGGCGTTATGAGAGGCAGAAAATTGCGACCTGGGGAGATGCCCATGACGAGACAGCTGTCGAAGTCAACGGACTACGAGAAGTAGGCTGTTTTGCACATTTTAAGCTCCTGTCGAATTAGTCCAAGTGGAACAGCACGGGCAGGTCGACGGAGACAGGCGAGTTGTCCTCGTTGGTCTCCATGATGTCGGCCATGAAGTCCCACCACTTCCGGTTGATGGCGGTGTCGGCGCCGGCGGCCCACCGCTCGGGGTCGTCGACCTCGATGTAGCCGAACAGCGCCAGCGTGTCCGGATCCAGCGCGATGGTGTAGTTGCGGCCGCCGTGCTCGTGGATCATGTCGATCATCTCGGGCCACAGCTCGTTGTGCCGCCGCTCGCACTCCTCTTCCATGCCGGGATACAGCTTCATCTTGAACGTCTTGATCATCGTTTGCTCCTTGGGCGAAGGGGGTTGGGCCCGCATGTTACGGGCACTTTCTGGTGGCTATGCTAGCGCGTTGCTCCGGGAAAACCGAGGATGCGCTTATCTTGCGATGAAACTGACAAAGTGCAGATCGTGCGCATGGGGGCGATTGCGTGGAGTCGGAAAGCCGGCTCAGAGCGCTTCCGTGTCGTGGCTGGCCTGGAAGAAGACCACCACGCCGATGATGCGCACTCGGCGCTTGTCTAGGATGAGGTCGGGCGAGGGTGCATCGTAGGACCATGAGGAAAGCACGACGGTGTTGTTGCCCGCCGTGTAACGG
>CALLRY010000417.1:0-3233 GCA_938014285.1 uncultured Collinsella sp.
CCGCTGACGTACGACTACTATCACAAGGTGCTAAAGGGCAAGACGCCGCCCAAAGCCTCGTCGTATCAAGGCTAAAAATGTTCAAAAATACTTGCATTATGTTATTGAGAATATATACTAATAAGTAAGTACACCAGCAGTCACGTTCGAGAGGAGAACATCATGGCTGAGGAGAAGAAGACGTATAAGTTTGTGTGCACCGTTTGCGGTTACGAGGTTGAGGTCGACACGCCCGAGCTGCCCGAGGATTACGTGTGCCCGGTGTGCGGCGTTGGTCCCGATGAGTTTGAGCTTGTCGAGGAGTAGCTCGTAGACACACGGCGATTAGCCATACAGAGCTCTGTCCAAGGGTCCCGGCTGGATATTCCGGCTGGGACCCTTTTGATTTATCTGACGGTTTAAAACGGCCTTACGTGTTACAGATTGAGACGTTATATCTGGACAGCCACGCCATCCCAATTACATCCCCGTTAGCAGCACGATGTCGAGAATCGTCACGATGGCGCCGATCCCTATGAGCAGCGCGTTGAGCGGGCGCGAGTTGGCGTATTTGCCCATGACGCGGGACGAACTGGTGAGTCGTATGAGCACAAAGACCGTAATCGGCAGCTGAAGCGACAGCAGCGCCTGACTCCAAATGAGACCCTCAAAAGGATTCGGGACGACCAGGCACGCCGCCACTGCGCCGACGAAACAGGCCACCACCCCGATCGAGGAATGTCGGTCGTGGATGTCGTATTCCTCGTCGAACATGCCCGCGGTGATGGTGCCCGCCGCCATGCCCGCCGTTACACTACTCGATATGCCCGCAAACAGCAGCGCCACCGCAAAGATGGTCGAGCTTGCCGGGCCCAAGATGGGGGAGAGCGTGGCCGCTGCGACGGCGAGGTCGTCTACGACAATGCCGTGCGCAAAGAAGGTCGTTGCGGCCAGGATGACCATGGCCGAGTTGATTGCCCAGCCCACACCCATCGAAAAGAGCGTGTCGAAGAGCTCGTAGCGCAGACGTTCCTCGATAACCTGCTCGCCTTGGCCTTCGAAGTGCATGGATTGGATGACCTCGGAGTGCAGGAAGAGGTTGTGTGGCATAACGACCGCACCCAGGACACTCACGATAATCGCGGCAGAGCCAGTGGGCATACTAGGTGTGATCCAGCTTGCGGCGGCTTGCGGCCAGTCGACCTTGACTAGTGCAAGCTCGGCCAAAAACGAGAGTCCTACCACGCCCACGAAGGCGATGATCCAGCGTTCGGCGCGTTTGTAGGAGCTTGTCATGAGCATCGCCATCGATACTGCCGCCACGATGACGCAGCCCGCGCGCACGGGCAGCCCAAAGAGCATTTGAAGGGCAATCGCGCCACCCAGGACTTCGGCCATGGCGGTGGCGATGGTCACGAGATAGGCGCTGGCGAGTACCGCGCGTCCCACGATGCGGAGGAGGTAGCGTGTCGTGGCCTCGGCAAGACAGGTGCCCGTGGCGATGCCCAAGTGCGCCGCGTTGTGCTGCAGCACGATGAGCATGATCGTGGACAGCGTGACGATCCACAGCAGCGCGTAGCCAAACTGCGAGCCGGCGGCCATGTTGGAGGCCCAGTTGCCCGGATCGATAAAGCCGACGGTCACGAGCAGCCCGGGGCCGATATGCCGGGCGATATCCAGACCTCCGTGGCCTCCGGTGCGCCGGGAACCAAAGTGTTGTTTGAGATGGTTGAGCATGGTGCACTCCTGCGTGCCGTTTGTTTGACGCCGTAAAGGGTACCCGTTTTAGGCTTAAAGGTTAACCGAGACTAACAAAATTGTTGTATTTGAATAGGATGGGGAAAGGAGTTGCCGAAATGTCTTGATCTGTAACAACTAGGGATGGAAATTGGACCTAGGTGTTACAGATCGAGACAGGAAGAAATGGTCCTATGGAAAATCTCGATCTGTAACAGTTAGCTGCAAAAACCGGCCCTTCGTGTTACAGATCGAGACATTCGGAACTGTCTCTCGAAAACATCTCAATCTGTAACATCTAGGCGCCAAAATTGGGTCTTCCTGTTACAGATTGAGATGTTTGAAGCGGTGAGCTTACAGGCCGAACTTGGGGCCCTTGTTGTCGTCCTTGAGGTCGGCGGTGTCCACTCGTAGGGCGTGCGTTACGCGATTGTTTCGAAACGGGCGGGAAACACAACGGGCCGGTGATGCTCCTAGTATGCCTATTCAACTGATTGTCTAATATTTAGGGGAGGATCGCGATGCAGGCAGATTCCGCTCAGCAGCAGGGCCTTTATCGCCCCGAATTCGATCACGATGCGTGTGGCATCGGCGCGCTTGCCAGATTCTGGACGATGCGCTGTCCATTCTGGTCAACTTGGAGCACCGCGGCGGCACGGGACTTGAGAAGAACACCGGCGACGGCGCCGGCATCCTGTTTCAGGTTCCGCATCACTTTTTCCGCAAAGAGGCTCAAAAGTGCGGCCAGATTCTGCCGGCAGAGGGCGACTATGGCGTGGCCATGCTGTTCTTCCCGCAGGACGACAAGGGCGTAGAGGATGCCCGTCGCGTGTTTGAGGAGGGCTGCGCCGAGGCCGGCGTGCCGCTGCTTTTTTGGCGCGAGGTGCCGGTCGACCCGCACGATTTGGGCGAGACGGCCCGCGCCTGTATGCCCACCATCTTGCAGGCCTTCCTGGGCCGTCCGGACGACACGCCCGCCGGCGATGCCTTCGAGCGTCGTCTGTACGTGTGCCGCCGCACCATCGAGAAGAAGGCCGACGTCGAGTTTGCCCTGCGCGACAAGATCTTCTATGTGTGCTCCATGAGCTCGCGCACCATCGTGTACAAGGGTATGCTGGTCGCCACGCAGATGCGCCGCTTCTTCATCGATCTCAACGACGCCGCCGTCAAAACGGCCGTGGCGCTCGTCCACTCGCGCTACTCCACCAACACCACGCCCAGCTGGGAGCGCGCGCACCCCAACCGCTTTATCATCCACAACGGCGAGATCAACACCCTCAAGGGCAACGTCAACTGGATCCGCGCCCGCGAACCCAACCTGTACAGCCCCGTGCTGCAGCACGATCTTGAGCGCGTGATGCCCATCATCAACCGCGAGGGCTCCGATTCCGCGATTTTGGACAACGTGCTCGAGTTTTTGGTCATGAACGGTCGCCCGCTTACGCGTGCCGCGTCCATGCTGTTGCCCGAGCCGTGGGACCACAACGACAGCCTGAGTGAGGAGCGCCGCGCCTACG
>CALLRY010000418.1:0-4436 GCA_938014285.1 uncultured Collinsella sp.
CGGGTAGACCACGTCGGCGCCCGTCCCCAGCACCACGACGTGTTTGCCGCCGGCGTTGACCGCAGCCCAACCCGAGGCCTGGTCACAACCGACTGCACCGCCCGAAACTACCGTCACTCCCGCCTCAACCGCCACCTTCGTCGCAAGCTCTGCCACGGCAAGACCATACGGCGAGGCCTTTCGCGCACCGATGATGGAGAGCGCGGGCGTCGAAAGCGCCTCGGGGTTGCCGCGCACATAGAGCGTCTGAGGTACATCAGAAAGCTCCAAATCGGTCTCGGGATACAACGCGTCACCTGGATGCAGCTCGAAGGTCCCCTCAGCCATCATTGGTCCCTCCTTCCCTGGTACATCGCCGCCTCGAGCACGTGGTCCTGCGTCACCTGCTCGCTCTCGGCGACATCTGCGATCGTGCGCGCAATGCGAACAAGGCGCACGATGCCACGCCCTGTGAGATGCGTGCGCTTCGACAGGCCGAGCACACACTTCTCCGCCGCATCATCGAGCTCAAAGGTCGAAACGACGCCGTCAATGGACCGAGTCTCGTCATCCTCGGCCTCGGCATCCGCATCGTCCATGCGGGATTCGCGCCAAGCGCGAAAGGCGCGACCGCGCACAACGTAGTCACGTAACTCGGCCGACGACATGCCCTCCGCACCCTCGATAATCACTTGAGGGTCGGGACGGGTCACATCGATCATCATGTCGATACGGTCGGCCAAAGGACCGCGCAGTTTAGACCGATAGCGCTCGACCATCGCCGCCGAGCAGCGACACGGCACCTCGCGATCGCCCAAAAAGCCGCAGGGGCAGGGATTGCTCGCAGCCAGCAGCTGAAAGCGCGACGGGAAGGTAAAAGCCCCGTCGACGCGTACGATCCTCACGTAGCCGCGCTCGATGGGCTGACGCAGCGTCTGCAGCACGCCAGTGGGAAACTCGGCAAGCTCGTCCAAAAAGAGCACGCCGCCATGAGCAAGGCTGATCTCACCCGGGTGCACCGGGCGCCCGCCGCCGATAAGGCCTGCGGTCGAAATACTGTGGTGGGGACTGCGGAAGGGGCGGTGCCCCGCCAACAAGCCATCAATGTTCTCACCCAAAACCGAATGGATGCACAGTGCCTCCTGCTGATCCTCAACGGAAAGCTCGGGCAGGATGCCGGTCATACGGCGTGCGAGCATCGTCTTGCCCGATCCCGGAGACCCGATCATGAGCAAGCCGAGTTCTCCTGCCGCCGCAAGCGCCATGCCGCGTTTAGCGACTTCCTGCCCCAGCACGTCTGCATAGTCGAGCTCGGGCTCAAAGGTCGCCTCGACACCCTCGGAATCCAAGTAGTGCCGTGCGGCATCGCCCATGCCGTGAGCAAGCTGAGACAGATGGTCGATAAAGCCGCAATCTACGCCCGCGAGTGGCACATGCTGGTCGGACCTGCCGGCGATAAAAGACAGCCCCATGTCGCGAGCCAATAGCTGAAACGCCACCTCGCCCTTGACGGGAAGCACCGTACCGTCCAGACCAAGCTCACCTGCGATAAGGCAGCGATCGAGGTTGTCACGGGGAATCTGCTCATCGGCCGCTAGAACCGCGATGGCGATGGGCAGGTCAAAGCCGCTACCGGTCTTGCGGATATCGCCGGGTGCCAGGTTAACGGTAATGCCCGAGCGCGGGATCTCGAACCCGGCGGAGCGCATCGCGCAGCGAATACGACCGCGTGACTCCATCACCTCCATACTCGGAATGCCGAGCATCTGGATGCCCGGAACGCCACCGGCAAGCGAGACCTCGACCGTGACGTGAATCGCCTCGACGCCGCGGATGCAGGCCGCGTGAACGGCAAACGTCTCGAACGCCATCACGACACCTGCCAATCGAACGCGTTGTACTGATGCTCGATCTCGGCGATATGCCCGCCGCGGATGGTGACACCCACAGCATCGAAGCGAATCGCCTTGAGCGGATAATGCTCCATGAGATAGCAACTTGCGATGCGGCGGTAGCGGCGTTGCTTTTGGGCGTCCACGGCCTCCTCGGGAAAGACCCGCGTGGTGCAATCCAGCGAAACGCGTCTGGTCTTGACCTCGGCCATCACCACGACATCGTCGAGCTCATCGAGCAGCACCAGATCAGCCTCGCCCTCGGTGCAACGATAACCCTGCTCCAGCAAGGTGTAGCCGCGCTCGTTAAAGTAGTCGATGGTGATCAGCTCGCCCAGCATGCCCAGCTCGCGGGGACTGAGTCCCTTGATAAACTCGGGAGTCATCGCCCCGGAGTCGAGTTCGCCGTTTTCCCAACGCTCCTTGAGCTGCTGCGTCTTGCTCTTTTTGCTTGCGGCACTCATGGGGTCTCCTTTCCCGCACACTGCATTGCCCCGATGATGAGGGCACCTTTCATGCGGGTAAGTACCGGAAGCAAACCAAAAGCTGACCAAATGCCGTCAAAAAACGGGCCGTACGCAACAATGGTGTTGCATACGGCCCGCTACCAGCAGGTTTATAAAACCCCAGGGGTCCCTGTCTCCACAATTGACCTAGAAAAGGCGCTCAGTCTGCAGAAAGTTTCCGCAAAAGCTCACGCGGTGCAGCGGACAAAGTCCATGTTTGCGAATGGCCTCGATATGCTCGGGGCTTGCATAGCCCTTCGACTCGGCCAGATGGTACTCGGGGTACTCGGCGTCGTACTCGACCATCATCTCGTCACGCGTGACCTTGGCCATGATGGACGCCGCGGCGATACAGGCGATCTTGGCATCGCCTTTCACCACATCGCGCTCGTTAGGAACAGCGCCCAAGGGGGTGCCATCCATGAGGACGCAGTCGGGTTCAAGCCCCGTATCGGCCACGGCGCCCGTGACGGCAGCGCGAATGGCGCGGGCCATGCCCATCTCATCGATATCCTTAGGCGCGATATGGCAAAAACCGATCGCCGTCGCCACCTCGGCAATCTTCACAGAGAGCAACTCGCGGCGCGCGGGCGTGAGCTTTTTGGAATCGTTGATGCCCCAGACGCGCGGCTCCATGGGAAGGCACACGGCACACACCGTCAGGGGACCGGCCACCGATCCGCGACCCACCTCGTCGACACCAACGACCACCCCATCGCCGCCAAGCTCATGCATAAGCTCGTACATGTCATTGACGCGCTCGCGCTCGGCAAGCTCTTTGGCATGGCGTTTGAGGGCGCGTTCACAAGCCTTGATCACCTGCCGGCGCGGGTCCTCGCGATAATGCTCCACGAGGGAGGGAATCTCCTCAAACGTGGCGCTCGCCAACTCACCGGCAACCTGCGATGCCGAAACCGAGCTCGTCATGTTGGCCATACCCGGCCCTCCTTGCATGCAAATCAGATAAAAAGAAGGGCCACCCGAAGGTGACCCTTGTGTCCAAACGAGTGGACAGACGCTGCGATCTTCTTAGCGCTTCTCGGGGATGCGAGCAGCCTTGCCCACCTTGTCGCGGAGGTAGTACAGCTTGGCGCGACGGACGCGACCATGACGAACGACCTCGAGCTTGGCGATCTTGGGGCTGTGAAGCGGGAAGGTACGCTCAACACCGACACCGAAGGACATCTTGCGGACGGTGAAGGTCTCGCGGGCACCGGCGCCGGCCATGCGGATGACGTCGCCCTGGAAGACCTGGATACGCTCGCGGTCGCCTTCCTTAATGCGGTAGTGAACCTTGACGTTGTCGGCGACGCGAACCTGAGGAATGTCCTCGCGGATCTGCTGACGCTCGATTGCGCGGATGTAATCCATGTGCAATTCCTTACTCTTCTAGAGGTGCCGTACCACCTTGGCCGGCACGTAGTTGAACAAACGTATTCGAGTATACACGCGCGGGTTTCTGCTGCAAGAACAATTTTTTACGCAGACAAAAAGACAAAACCAGCACATGATAACCGCCCGCCTCACGAAATGAGACGGGCGGCATGAAGGGGGCTACGCTAGGCGTCTGAACCCAAAACGTTACGCGGAGCGCTTCGCCTCGAGCTTGGCCTGGGCGGCAGCCAGGCGTGCGAGGGGCACGCGGTAGGGTGAGCAGGACACGTAGTCCACGTCGGCCACGTTAAACAGGCCCTTGATGGACTTGGGGTCGCCGCCGTGCTCGCCGCACACACCAAAGTGCATTTCGGGGTTGGTGGCTCGGCCCTTCTCGACAGCCATGCGCACGAGCTCCAGCACCGCCGAGTCGATGGTCTCGAAGGGATTGTCCTTCAAGATCTTCTTATGCATGTACAGCGGGATGAACTTAGCCTCGGCGTCGTCACGCGAGAAACCGAAGGTCGTCTGGGTGAGGTCGTTGGTGCCAAAGCAGAAGAAGTCTGCGTGATGGGCGATCTCGTCAGCGACCATGCAGGCGCGCGGCAGCTCGAGCATCGTGCCCACGGGAATATTGAGCTCGACGCCCTCTTCGTCAGAAACCTCGGCGATCACGCGTTCGATA
>CALLRY010000419.1:0-1021 GCA_938014285.1 uncultured Collinsella sp.
TCGGTCGCCGTTGCCGCCGAGTGCGGTAACGACCCCAAGACGTTCATGATCACGCCGTCCGCGTCCTCCGAGGACGTCACCGACGGCAAGGATTGCGTCTTCCAGGTTTGCTTCACCGACCCCAACCAGGGTGTCAACGCTGCTAAGTTCCTGGCGCAGAAGTATGCGGACGAGAAGTTCGTGCTGTTCTATAACTCCGGCGACGCCTATTCTTCGGGCATCGCAGATTCCTTTAAGGCCCAGGCCGCTGAGTCCAAGCTCGAGATTGTTGACGAGGAGACCTTTAAGGACGACTCCGCCACGAGCTTTACCAACCAGCTGACCAAGGCCAAGCAGGCCGGCGCCACCATGATCTTTGCGCCGATCTACTACACGCCGGCGTCCGTCCTGCTCAAGAACGCCAAGGACATGGGCTACGACGTCAAGATGATGGGCTGCGACGGCATGGACGGCATCCTGGGCGTTGAGGGCTTCGACACCTCTCTTGCCGAGGGTCTGCTGCTCATGACCCCGTTCTCCGCCGACGACGAGAAGAACGCCGACTTCGTCAACGCTTACAAGGATAAGTACGGCGATACCCCCGACCAGTTTGCCGCCGACGCCTACGATGGCGTGCACGCGGTGGCCGAGGCCGTCAAGGAGGCCGGTCTTGGTGTCGACGCCGATCCGACCGAGGTCGCCGAGAAGCTGTCCAAGGCTATGCTCAAGATTACTGTTGACGGTCTGACCGGCAAGCTCACCTGGAACGATAAGGGCCAGGTCCAGAAGGAGCCCACGGCGTACGTCATCACCGACGGCAAGTACGTACAGGCCTAATTG
This sequence comes from uncultured Collinsella sp., assembly GCA_938014285.1. Lineage (GTDB taxonomy): Bacteria > Actinomycetota > Coriobacteriia > Coriobacteriales > Coriobacteriaceae > Collinsella. The sequence goes on from CALLRY010000419.1 coordinate 820, forward strand.
GCCGCCTTACATAGAGCGGTTTTGATCCCAAGCAGGGGAGGTTTTGGCCTTCCCTGCTTGCTTGGTATCTAGGGACGATGTAACGTCCCTGTTTCATACATCAACTGGAAACCTATTCGAAAGGGGGATGTGGAACATGACGGTCTTTATCCAATACCTGGTCAACGGCCTGTCCATGGGCAGCGTCTACGCCATCATCGCG
>CALLRY010000420.1:0-3150 GCA_938014285.1 uncultured Collinsella sp.
TCGACGACCCGTATAAGGTCAAGTACACCAAGCGCGACCGGCACAACAAGATCGCGCTGGTCCCCAACACCTCCCATGCGTTCTGCAGGCTCATGACCGCGGCGATGCGCAATCAGGGCGTGCGCGCCGAGGCCCTTGATATCGGGCGCGAGGATGCCATCCGCCTGGGCAAACGCTATGTGCACAACGACATCTGCTTCCCCGCGCAAATCGTGATCGGCGAGGCGCTCGCGGCACTCGAGAGCGGTAAGTACGACCCGCACGACGTCGCCGTGGTGACTGGCAAGTTTATCGGCGACTGCCGCCTGACGCACTACATGCCCCTGCTGCGCCGCGCGCTCGACGACGCGGGATACGACTATGTCCCGGTGCTCACCAACGACGACGTCGATGCCCACAATGCGCATCCGGGCTTCAAGCTCGGCCTTGGCCCGAGCATCCAGATCGCCTACGGTCTTCCCATGATCGATGCCCTCGAGGCCATGCTTAGGCGCATCCGTCCCTACGAGCTCGAGAAGGGCGCGGCGGACGCTGCGTTCGACCGCGCGCTCGATGAGGTTATCGAGGGCATGGAACGCTCCGGGCTGAGAGGCCAGGCGACGGGCTTCAAACGCGCGCTTGCGATCATGGACGCCGTTCCGTACGACCGCTCGAACCCGCATCCGACCGTTCTCATCGTGGGCGAGTACCTGCTCAATTTCCATCTCGGCGCCAACCACGAGATCGAGCGCTACCTCGAGGACAACGGGCTCGAGGTCATCGAGGCGCGCATGACCGACGTGATCCGCAAGACCTATTTCTACAAGCATGCGCAGTCGCGCGAGTTCCACGTCGACCTGTCGCTGCCCGAAAAGGCCTGGTACGCCACGGCGGACAACCTGTTCGAGCTCGCGCACGACCGTTGCGACCGCCTGGGCGCGGCGAGCCCGCTCTACGAGCCGCCGACGCGCATGCCCGAGCTCGTGCGCGCGAGCGATAAGATCCTGCACCATACGTTCGATGCGGGCGAGGGCGTGCTGATTCCGGCGGAGATCCTCGAGCACGCCAAGCGCGGCTGCCGCAACTTCGTGATCCTGCAGCCGTTCGGGTGTCTGCCCAACCATGTCGTGGGGCGCGGGCTCATCCATGCGCTCAAGGAGCAGTATCCCACGGCGCAGTTCCTGCCGCTCGACTACGATCCCGACGTGAGCTTCGCCAACGTGGAGAACCGTCTTCAGATGCTCATCATGAACGCCAAGGCGCAGGGGGAGACCGCGTAAGGACGCCGATGCGCCCGATGCACGCACCCGTATCATCGAGGCGTTTTGGGAGCTCATCGAGAACAACAGCATCTTCGAGCTGTCGGTTGGCGAGGTGACCCGCGCCGCCCAGTGCAATCGCGGAACGTTTTACTACTATTTTCACGATTTCGATGAACTCGTCGCCATCGCCATAGCCCAGCTGCTGCAGGATAACGAGCTCATCACCGATGCCCTCTGGCATTTTTCGAGCGAGGGCGACCTTTCGGCGTTCGACCGGCGCGACGTCCGCTGCCTGCTGCGGCGCATCGTCATCATCATGAGGGCGGGTGCCGCCGAGCAGGTCGTGCAGGGCATCCATACGATCATCATCGACCGCGTGAGAGAGATCGTCCACCCCGACGGAGAAGAGCTCAAGGCAGATTCGAGCTTTGCGGTGGGCTTTCTGGTCTCGGGCATCATGGGCTTTGTGATGGCGGTCGGCTTTGCCCGGGAGGGCGGCGAGGAGATAGACCTCGAGCAGCTGGGGGACAGCGCGTGCGCGTACCTGAGGGCGGTCGCCATGCAGACGGTGGAAACGGTCGCGCAAGTCGAGGGCGTCGATACATCCGAGCTGCTCGAACGCGTCTCCAAGGAGGCCGATGCCTATCGCGCATCGCGTGCGACGAGTCCCGACGTGGTGAAAGACGCCTAGGGTTTCTCTTGCGGGGCGCCTGTCGCGCATCGCGCGGTGAGTCCCGCGATGCGGTCATAACCTGCATTCATGTGAGCCGGGTTTATAGATATTCCTCCAGCTGTTAACATAGACAACCTGTGGGTAAAGAGACAAAAGCGCCGCCGACGGGCGGGCGTTTTGATTTCGATGAACTCATGTAAGGAAACGAGCATGTTAGATAGATTTACCGATCGCGCGCGTAAGGTCATGTCCATGGCCAAGCAAGAGGCGCTTGATCTTCATTCAAATAAGGTGGGCACCGAGCACCTGCTGCTCGCGCTTGCCAAGGAGGACGAGGGCATTGCCGCCGAGGCACTGCGTTCGCTCGACATCTCCTACGATGACATCATGGATACTCTCAAAGAGGTCCAGACCACGGTTCCCGAGCCCAGCGAGGAGACCGAGGCGGCCAAGCTCGCCTTTACGCCGCTCGTCATTAGCGTGATGGAGCGTTCGTTCCGCGTGGCGCGTGAGAACAACCAGACCTACGTGTCGACCGAGCACTTGCTGATCGGCATCGTCGAAGAGGGCAACGGCATGGCCATGGACATCCTCATGCGCCTGGGTGTGTCGTCCGCCTCCATCAAAAAGGCTATCGAGAAACTCACCGCCAAGGACCAGGACAAGAAGCGTCCGCTCGCCGGCGCCGGTGCTGGTCGTCCCGGTGCGGGCCTGCCGTTCTTTAGCGGCTCTCAGCAAAAGGGGGGCGGCACCGACACGCTCAAGCAGTTCGCTACCAACCTCACACAGAAGGCGCGCGACGGCGAGCTCGACCCTGTAATCGGTCGCGAAAAGGAAGTCCAGCGTATGATGGAAATACTTTCGCGCCGCACCAAGAACAACCCGCTCATTCTGGGCGACCCCGGCGTGGGCAAGACGGCCATCGTCGAGGGCCTGGCTCAGCAGATTGCAGCCGGCAACGTGCCCGAGAACCTCATGAACCAGAATATCTGGACGCTCGACCTGCCGGGCCTCGTGGCGGGTGCCAAGTATCGCGGCGAGTTTGAGGAGCGCCTCAAGAACGTGATCCAGGAGGCCACCGAAGCCGATGACGTCATCCTGTTTATCGACGAGATGCACACCATCATCGGTGCCGGTTCTGCCGAGGGCTCCATCGATGCGAGCTCCATGCTCAAACCCGTGCTCGCGCGCGGTGCCTTCCAGATTATCGGCGCCACCACGGCCGAGGAATTCCGC
>CALLRY010000421.1:0-1266 GCA_938014285.1 uncultured Collinsella sp.
AGATCGCCTGCGCCAGATGCAGCGAACCCACCGAGTGAATCAGCTCGGCTGAGCCCAGCACCGCATTGATCTTATTGGTCTGCAGGTTGCCGATCATATCGAAGCGCACCTCGGGCAGCTCCGGATGCTCCGCCAGACCCGTGAGCTTGCGAACCAGCTCCTGCGGGCGGTTCTCGGCAAAATGGCGATACCCCGCCTGGATAGCGGCAACGGTCTCATCGACACCAACGGTCTTGGACACGGCAATGAGGCTCGCGGGGACGGCCCGCGCGATCGAGCGCCGCATAAAAACGTTCCAGAATCTGCTCGCGGCGAGCGCGCATCAAGTCCAAATAGTTATCCATTGCCAATCGCCTCCGCTGACAGCCAAACAAGTAGTCCCATGCTAACGCAAGAGCGCGGCCCCGCATGTGCAAGGCCGCGCTCACTTAGGTATTTACAATCTTTCGACGAACGGGGTTACTTACTCCTCGTCGTCCTCGCCATCGTCCTCATCCTCAAGATGATCGAGCAGGTAGCGAAGACCCTCGCTGACCTCGTTAGCGGGCACCTTGGCAACGTAGCGAGCGTCGACGGCGGGCCTCATGATAACACCCTCGCCCGAAGGCACGCGCATGCTCTCGAGCTCATCCTCATCAGTGCGGGCGATATCGCCGGCATTCATGCGCTGACCAGTCAACAGGAAGGTCAGACGGCAGGCGGCATCGATGGAAATCGAGGCGATGCGATCGAGGTAGCGCGAAACCATGATGGCGCGGCGCAGGTCGTCATAGTTGCTGTCGTCGTCCATAAAGTCGCCCGTATCCATACGGTTAAAGGTGCGGAAGAACTTCTCGTACGCCGCATGCACCGGCTCGTCCTCGACGGCCAGGTTGCAGATGATGGACATGTCATTGGTGACGAGCGCAGAAAGCGAAGAGCCCAGCACCTGGTAGACGGCCTCAGCCTCGGCCTCGACCGTGCCGACAAGCTCCTTGGGCAGCGAGATGTCAGCCTTGATCATATGACGCGTGGCGCGGCAGATCTGACGGACCTTATCGGTCATGCGCTGCAGGTTAAAGTCGACGTAGATGATCGTCTGAAGCAGGCGGAAGTCGGAGGCGACCGGTGACTGCGTGGCGATCAGGTTGTAGCAGACGGCCTCCAGGTTGGCGCAGCGCGCGTCAATCGAAAGCGTGCGCTTCTTGGTCTTGGTGGCGAGCTTGCGGTCGTCGGTCACATAGGCCTTCACGGCATCGTGGAGGGCCAGATCGACGGCCTCGTAGA
>CALLRY010000422.1:0-1266 GCA_938014285.1 uncultured Collinsella sp.
CGGCCATGTGCGGGTCGGTGTCGGGGAAGAGCACCATGGCAAACGCGCCGATGGTCGCGACGGCCATGAGGAAGCTCTCGTCGAAGGCCTTGCCGCGGCGGATGTTATTGAATGCCTTTTGCAGCACGTCGTAGCCGGCAATCAAAAACGGCACGAGGAACAGCACAAAGCTGGCGTAGATGTCGCCCGGGGTGCCGAATGCGGCAGTGAGGGTGCCGAGCTCATCGAGGGCGTACACCACGGCAAAAATGCCCAGCGCTACCAGGATGCGGTTGCGCTTATGCTCGAGTGATTCTTTTTTCTTGCGCTTCTTCTTTTTCTTTTTGGGGTCGGCGGTGGCCATGACTCGTATCCTCCCATTTGAATGAATGAACACTCGCTCATATAATTTCGCGAGCAAAGGCCGCGGCAAGCGCGGCCTTGCAGGTTGGCGTAAACCTGGGCTAGAGAATGATCTCGCAGTCCGGCTCGGCGTCGGCCGTAAACTCAACAACGCGGTTGAGCACCTCGTCGAACTCAGCATCATCGGCCTCGAGCGTCAGCTTCTGGGTCATAAAGTTGACGGACACGGATTTGACGCCCTCGAGCTTGGCCAGCTCGTCCTGAAGCTCGCGCGCACAGTTGGCGCAATCGATCTCATCGAGCTTGTACTGCTTTTTCATGGTGGGTTCCTTTCCCGTTTTTGCGGCTTGGGTGCAGGCCGCGCTGGTACCGTGGTTGGCTGCTATTCGCAGATGTGGCTCATGCCCTGGTTGAGCATGGTGTAGACGTGGTCGTCGGCGAGCGAGTATAGGATATTGCGCCCGTCGCGCCGGAATTTAACCAGGTGCGACTGCTTGAGTGTGCGCAGCTGGTGCGACACCGCGGACTGCGAGGTTTCGGTCGCTTCGGCGATGTCTGCCACGCAGAGCTCGCGGCCCATGAGGGCGTAAAGGATCTTGATGCGCGTGGTGTCGCTGAAGACCTTGAACAGGTCGGCGAGGTCGTAGAGAAGCTCCTCGTCGGGAAGGTCCTCGGGCGAGCAGGTGGTGGGGATCACTGGCTCGGTGGCCTCGGTGTCGGGTTTCGTTTCATCAACGCGGATGCTCATTGCAATATCCTTTCATATGAACATACGCTCAAATAACTTACTTCCGATTATATGAGCGTATGTTCATATGTCAATAACGTTTAAGTAATTCATCGCACAAAATGATGGGGAATAGTGGACGAGATTCCGGATTGAGCGGTTTTGATAGTCGATGCCGAGGTGGGTGCCCCCGCGCC
>CALLRY010000423.1:0-2276 GCA_938014285.1 uncultured Collinsella sp.
CTGGCTCCCAAGTGCTGCGAGGAGTTTGGCTGGGAGTACACCCCGGTCATGGTCGACGGCAAGCCCTACGTGGTTCCCGCCGAGACCTTCCATCATATCCACTACAAGCAGCCGATCTTTGACGGTGTCGAGGGCGTGGCGCTGCTGGCCGATTACGTCGGTGTCGATGACGGTACCGGTATCGTCCACAACTCGCCCGGCCACGGCGTCGACGACTACTTTGCCTGCCTCAAGGAGGGCATCACCGACATCTGCATGCCGGTCGATGACGACGGCAAGTTCTACACCGGTGAGGAGTTTGGCACCGGTGGCCCCTTCAGCGGCATGGATACCGACGAGGCCAACCCGCACATCATCGAGTTCCTGCGCGAGCGCGGCACCCTGGTCCTCGAGAAGAAGATCACGCACAGCTATCCGCACTGCTGGCGCTGCAAGCACCCGGTACTCTTCCGTGCTACCGACCAGTGGTTTGTCTCGATGGACAAGACCGGTTTGCGCGAGCAGGCTGGCAAAGAGGTTCGCGAGAACGTCAAGTGGTATCCGGCCCACGCGGCCAACCGCATTGGCGCCATGGTCGAGCAGCGCCCCGACTGGTGCATCAGCCGCCAGCGCAACTGGGGCGTGCCCATCCCGAGCTACACCTGCGCCGACTGCGGCGAGAAGGTCATGAACGACGCCACGCTCGACGCCGTCATCAAGCTCTTCCACGAGAAGGGCTCCGACGCCTGGTTCACCGACGCTCCCGAGAGCTACCTGGGCGAGGCCTGCGTCTGCCCCAAGTGCGGCGGCCATCACCTCAAGGCCGATAAGGACATCCTCGACGTGTGGTGGGATTCCGGCGTCTCCTGGAAGGCCGTCTGCGAGTACCGTCCCGAGCTGGAGTATCCGGCGGATGTGTACCTCGAGGGCTCCGACCAGCATCGCGGTTGGTTCCAGAGCTCGCTGCTCACTTCGGTGGGCGCCAACGGCCATGCTCCCTACAAGGCGGTCGTCTCGCAGGGCTTCACGCTCGACGGCCAGGGCCGCAAGATGTCCAAGTCGCTCGGCAACGTCATCGACCCCAATAAGGTCTGTGACGAGATGGGCGCCGACATCATCCGCCTGTGGGTTGCTTCCGTTGACACCAGCTCCGACGTGTCCATCGACCACGAGATTCTTGCCCGTACGTCCGATGCCTACCGTCGTTTCCGCAACACGCTGCGCTTCCTGCTTTCCGAGCTCGAGGGCCAGTTTGAGCCTGAGACCGACGGTGTCGCCTTTGCCGACCTGCTGCCGCTCGACAAGCTCATGGTTGCCCGTCTGACCCAGGTTCAGGCCGAGGTCGACGACGCTTACTCTTGCTACGAGTTCCCGCGCGCTTACCGTGCGCTTTATGACTTCGTGGTTACCGAGCTTTCCAACGTGTACCTCGACGCCCTGAAGGACCGCCTGTACTGCGACAAGCCTGGCTCGCTCGAGCGCCGCAGCGCCCAGACCGTGCTGGCCGAGCTCTTCTCGATGCTCATGCGCGATCTGCAGCCGATTTTGTCCTACACCGTCGACGAGGCCATGGCCTACGCGCCTGCCGGCTGCGTCGACCACCAGAAGTACGCCGCGCTGCTCGATTGGTATAAGTCGCCTATCACGGTCGACGAGGCCAATGAGTTCGAGGGCGTGCTCGAGGCTTCACTCGAGCTCCGTAGCGCCGTGACCAAGGCCCTTGAGGATGCCCGCTCCGTCGGCACCTTCACTAAGAGCCAGCAGGTCCGCGTCAAGGCGGTCGTTCCCGCCGAGATGTACGCGCTGCTGACCGGCGACAAGGCGGTCGACCTGGCCGAGTTCTACATCGTTTCCGATGTTGAGCTGACCCAGGGCGAGGAGCTCTCCGTTGCCATCGAGGCTGCCGAGGGCGAGTGCTGCGACCGTTGCTGGAATTACCGCACCACCGTCGGCGAGTACAACGGTCACGCACATATCTGTAAGCGCTGCGCTGACGCGCTGTAGGTTACGGCGTTCGTAGAACGCCGTAACCTACCGACGCTGCAAACGCCCCTAAGCGGCAATCTGACGTTCAATCGTCGGTCGCGTACCAAAGTACGCTTCCCTCCTCTTTCACGTCACCTTGCTCGCTTAGGGACGTTTTCGCTGTTGGTGACGGCAACGCGGCTTTTCCATTGTTGGAACTAGAGCCTTCTCTTTCGACCTGTGCTCTTAGTCGAAAGCTATTTAGCGACATTCCGTTATTCGGAATGTCGCTTTTGTTTCAAGACTTTAGTCTGCTGGCCGCGCAGCGGCCA
>CALLRY010000424.1:0-6495 GCA_938014285.1 uncultured Collinsella sp.
TCAGCCGCCAGCTCCTCCTCGCTCATACGAGGCGCGCGCTTCTTGGTCGGCATGCCGGCCGCCTTGGCATTGCGCTCCTCCTTGGCCGCCAGGATATCGCCCTCGCGCTCAAGGTAGGCATTCCACTCGTTGTCGAGCAGGGCGTTCACGGCGTCGCCTTCGACGGTCTCGCGCTCAAGCAGCACCTTCGCCATCAGATCGAGCTGATCGCGACGGGCATCCAAAATCTCGACCGCACGACGATGGGCTTCGCGCATGATGCGCTGAACCTCGATATCGATGCGGCGCGCCGTCTCCTCGGAGTAATCCTGATGATCGGCATAGTCGCGGCCCAGGAATACCTGATGCTGCGCCTCGCCAAAGACCTGAGTGCCCAGCTCCTCGCTCATGCCCAGGCGCGTGACCATCTCGCGCGCCATCTTGGTTGCGCGCTCCAGATCGTTGCTCGCGCCCGACGTGATGTCATCGCACATGAGCTCCTCGGCAACGCGACCGCCCAAGAACACGGCAAGCTCGTCGAGCATCTCGTTCTTGGTCTTGAGGAAGTGGTCCTCCTGCGGAAGCTGCAGTGTGTAGCCCAGAGCCTGACCTCGGCTGACGATCGAAATCTTGTGAACCGGATCGGAGTGCTCCAGGATGTGGCCCACCAGGGCGTGACCGCTCTCGTGGTAGGCAATCGTGGTGCGCTCGGCCTCGGTCATCACGCGACCCTTGCGCTGCGGTCCGGCAATCACGCGCTCCATCGATTCCTCGACCTCGTCCATCGAGATCACGGAACGATGACGGCGAGCGGCCAGCAGCGCAGACTCGTTGAGCAGGTTCGCTAAATCGGCACCAGTAAAGCCAACGGTCATCTGGGCGAGCTTCTCAAACTTAACGTCCTCGTCCATCGGCTTGTTCTCGGCATGCACGCGCAAAATCTGCTCGCGGCCCTTCACGTCCGGACGGTCGACCGTAACCTGACGGTCAAAACGGCCGGGACGCAGCAGCGCCGGATCCAGAATGTCGGGGCGGTTGGTGGCGGCGATCAGGATGACCGACTCGCTCTCCTCAAAACCGTCCATCTCGACCAGCAGCTGGTTGAGCGTCTGCTCGCGCTCGTCGTGGCCGCCGCCCAAGCCGGCTCCGCGCTGACGTCCCACGGCATCGATCTCATCGATGAAGATGATCGACGGGGCCTGGGACTTGGCCTCCTTAAAGAGGTCACGCACACGGCTGGCGCCGACACCTACGAACATCTCGACAAAGTCGGAACCCGAGATGCTAAAGAACGGCACGCCCGCCTCGCCGGCTACAGCCTTGGCCAGCAGCGTTTTACCGGTGCCCGGAGGGCCCACCAGCAACACGCCGCGCGGAATCTTGGCGCCCAGTTTGCGATAGCGGTCCGGATCGCTCAAAAAGTCACGGATCTCCTCGAGCTCCTCGACTGCCTCGTCCACGCCGGCAACGTCTTCAAACTTGACCTTGGGGCGCGTGGCCTCGTTGGTCTTGGCGTTGGTCTTGCCAAACTGCATGTTCCTGTTGTTGGCGCCCATCATCTGGCGCATAAAGTAGAACATGATAGCGATCAGGGCGATCGTCGGAAGCACGCTCATCGCCAAGTCGCCCCAAAAATCGGGGTCATTGGTGTTGACGATGTACTTGGTATCGGGGTGCTCCGCCATAAGCTCGGCGAGCGAATCGGAGCCGACATAGGTCGAGGAGAAGCTCTTGAGCTCGCTCGTATCGCCCTTGTCCTTTTTTGTCTTCCAGTAATGACCCGTCACGCTTCCGTCTTGAACCGTATAGGTCAGATCTTCGACGCGATCCTGCTTGATGGCGCTCACCATCTCGCTCGTCGCGAGCTTTACGGTATTGCTGGAATTGGCAAAGCCGGAGCCCATGTTAAAGAAGGCGTAGCCCAGGAGCGCGCAAGCCAAAATAAAATACAGCCAGCCCGTACGCGTGGGCTTCTTGCCTCCGGGCACCCCCGGGATCTTAGGCTCCCGGGGAGTCTGGGAATTGTTATCGTTACGGTCGTCGGGCATCTTACGAATAAACCTCCGGTTTCAAAATGCCCAGATACGGAAGGTTACGATAGCGCTCGGCATAGTCGAGGCCGTAGCCCACCACAAAGGCATCGGGGCAATGGGTTCCAACATACTTGGGCGTGATGGCCGAGGTACGGTCCTCAACGTCCTTCCACAGGAAGGCGGCGACCTCCAGAGAAGCGGGCTTGCGGCTCTCGAGGTTCTTCATCAGATACTTGAGCGTCAGGCCCGAGTCCAGAATGTCCTCGACGATCAGCACGTCGCGACCGCGGATGTCGATATCCAGGTCCTTAATGATACGCACGATACCCGAGGACTTCACGCCGTCACCATAGCTCGAAACAGCCATGAAATCGATGTTGGTCGGCAGCTCGATCTTGCGCATCAGGTCGCCCATAAAGACCACGGCGCCGCGCAGGACCGCAATCAGCACCAGATCCTTACCCGCGTAGTCGCGAGTAATCTGCTCGCCTAGGCGAGAGACGATACCGTCGATATCCTCCTGCGTAAACAGAACCTTCTCGATATCCGGATGTTGAGAAGCCATGACAACCCTTTCTTGTGCTTATCGCCCACACACCGCCGTATGGACGCGAACTTCACATTCTAGCAGCGCACGGGGTATATGTACCAGCACGTGCGCCATCAGCGCGGGAATACCGTCAACGTCGCACAGAATAGCTGGCGCGAAGTGCTATTCCGCATCGACCACACGAAGCAGATATGCCACGCGCGTTGCGGCCGTGCATTTAAAACGCTCGTCCGCGCGAACGCCCGCGACCCATACTACGGCACCTCCCGGAGCCGTTCTTATCACGGGTACGCCAGAGCGGTCTGAAACAGGAATGCGAGCCTCACCTAGCAAATCGGATACTTTCTTGCTTCGGCCACTCATCCCTAACGGGCACATCACGTCTCCCGGCGCGGGACCGTCCACCCACAGGCGCGCCAATCGCGCCTCGGCAGGGATCTCGCCACGCGAGCCCGCCAGGATCCGCTCACTATCGCTGTCGGCAAAACCCAGGGCAACCGCGTCTACCAAAGCTGTCACTTCCCCGGCAGCCGCAAGCTCACGGGCGCGGCGCACGATATCGCATCCCGGCTCAACAGCCATCGGTTCTGTGACCAGCATACGTCCCCCGCCCAACGGCAAACGACCGGGTACGGTAACCCAGCCCGCGACCAGGCCCTCGCGAGCCGCCGGCGCCTTAAACGCCAGCATGCCAAACTCAATGCGTGCGTCAATCCCCGCCGGAAGCGTGACCGAGCCGGTGCCCTCGGCAACGCAGGAAAGGACTCGCTCCACATGTCGCATCTCGGGACGAGCGTCCGGATCGATGCGCTTAATCGCCAGTCGCACGATGCGCCGCGCGATTACCACCTCGGCCGCAGCCAGGCGCCTGGCATCGAGCACCAGCGCACCCGCTGCCTCTTTGCGCAAACAGTTTCGAAACGCCTGTGCCGAAAGCTGAGACAAAAACGCGTCCTCATCGCCTAAGATCTCGCAGGCGGCGCCAATCGTCTTGCAGACGCTCGCGTTGCGCTGCACCACCACTGGCATTACTCGATGGCGCACGTAGTTTCGCAGATACGAGATATCCTCATTGCTCTCGTCTTCACGCCACGGCTGACCATGTACCTGTAGATAGCCCACGAGCTCGCCATGAGTTAGGTCGAGCAAGGGACGTACCACGATATTCCTCCGGCGAGGAATGCTCGATAGGCCAGCGGGGCCCGAACCCTTAATCGCGTTCATCAAAAACGTTTCCGCGCGATCCGAAGACGTGTGCGCGGTGCAGATACGAGCCGCCGTTCGCGGTGCCCCAGTCTGGGCGCAGAGCTCGCGAACATACCTCCGCGCCGCGGCATAGCGCACTTCGCGGGCCGCGGCCTCAATATTGCCCGACTCCCCATCAAAATAAGCGTGCTCCACGCACAGCGGTAAACCATATTTCGCGCAGAGCTCACGCACAAAGGCCTCGTCGCCATCGGACGCCTTGCCGCGCAGATGATGGTTTACATGCAGCACATGCAGGCGCTCGCGAGCAATGGGGGCAACACCGCGCCCGTCTTGGATATCCAGCTTTGATGTGCACGCCATAAGAAGCAGTGCCGTCGAGTCCGCGCCGCCTGATACCATGAGCACGACAGGAGCAGCCTGCTGCCTCGTTCGGGTCTCATCGACTGCCCCGGGCACGGCATGGTGTCCGTAATGCTGTGATACCGTAGGCATTTGCTTCCTCCTCTATTCGTCCGCACCCATTGTATCCTTTGGAATCTTATGTCTCGTCTGCACCTTCATATCCTTGGCAGCGGCTCAAAAGGCAACTGCGCGCTCATCGAAGGCCCCCGGGGGCTCATCATGATTGACGACGGTCTTTCTCGCCGCGAGACATTAAAGCGCATGGCAGAACTGGGACTCTCGGCAGACAACGTCTCGGCTCTTCTCATTACTCATGAGCATAGCGATCACATCAAGGGTCTCGATGTCTGGTGCAAGCACTGGCACGGTCCCCTCTTTGCCAGTAGGGGCACACTTTCGAGCAAAGAAAATCTTTCGCATCTGCCTGTCGAGGAATTCGACCCCGGTGACACCCTATCCATTGCCGGCATCCACGCGCAAACCTACTCAACATCACACGATGTCATCAATCCAGTCGGCTATCGATTCGACACCCTCGATGATTCCATCGGCTTTGCCACCGACACCGGAGAGCTATCGAGCCAAGCCATGAACACCCTCAAAGATTGTCGAGTCCTCGCACTCGAAAGCAACCACGATGTGACCATGCTGCGCGAGGGAGAATATCCCCGCTTTCTTCAGGAGCGCATCCTGTCTGAAAGGGGACACCTCTCCAATGGCCAAGCCGCCGAAGCCGCGCGCGAACTTGTTACCGATCGCACCGAACAGCTCATTGCCATGCATATCAGCCAAGATAACAATCGTCCGAGCCTTACCGTCAAAAGCTATGCCAAAGCTCTGGCCGCAACCCTGGATGACGAGGTCGGCAGCTCCGCAACCCTTCTCCAAGGATCGCGAAAACTCTCGATACGCCCTGCGAGTCAGTATCAACCGGCAACCATTCAATAGACTGTCCTAAACAACAAAAGGGGCCGGGAATCGCTTCCCAGCCCCTTTTGTTGTCTTTTAATAGCGAAGAACACCAACGAAGTTATTCGATGGAGATCTTCGTAACGTTCTTCTTCTCGACGATCTTGGGAACCGTAACGGTCAGGATGCCGTCAGCGTACTTAGCCGAGAGGCCCTCGCTCGAAGCGTCCTTAAGATACACGCCACGCGTCGCGCTGTACGAGCTGAACTCCTTCTGCAGGAAGTTCTTGCCCTCGTTCTCCTCGTCTTCCTCGACATTCACGCTAATGGACAGACGGCCCTCGTTAAGCTCGACATCGATATCGTCCTTGGCGACGCCGGTCAGATAAGCCTTGACCTCATAGCCATCGCCCTTATCCTCAACGTCAACGGGGAACGCCTTAGAGGCAATCGAGCTGTTCGCTAGGTCGCTCATATCATCAAACAGATCGAACAGCGAGCTTGCAGAGGGACGAACGCCAAAAACCGAACGATAAGGAACCATGCTTGCCATGTTTACCACTCCTTTTAGGACTGCCGAGCCATCTTCTAGGTGACTGGGACTTCTTTTGACGCTCTTATATATGCCCACACAGTGCTTATATATACATCGACTATAAAGTTTTTTGAGTCCAGTACTATAAGCATATCTAAGTGTGTGTGACTCAGGTTTTAATAAGGTTAAGGTTCTTTGAACTAGAGCCTAAATAACAAGTATGTTCGCAGCTGCAAATAGCAAGGGGCTTACAATGAGCGCGTACACGTTGTTGGTAACGAGCTAAAGGGCATCATGGACGACCAAAACCAGAACAAAATGTTTATGCCGACGCAGGGGGAAGATACTTCCACGCAGCCACCACGGTTCCATCGCCCCCACATCTCGCAAGAGCCCATTAATGATCCTGAGCCCGAGTATGTGACGAGAAATCGATATCAAACACTCGAGGATGCCCAAACGGGACGTAAACATATGGGCGTGGCCTCGGGAGACCCTGTATATCTGAAAGACGCACCATTATCTAAAAACAGCGCAGCTAGTGAGGAGCCACTGAAAGCATCCGCCGCCAATCAACATAGAGGTCCTCGACCAAAGCAAACCTTGACGCATTCGGCTCGCTATCTCGAAACGCCAAAACAGGGAAAATCAATCTTCGTTTCGTCAAGTAAACGACGCAAGCAGCATCGACTGACAATCCTGCTTTTGATCATTGTGGCCATAGCAGTTGCCCTTGTTATTCGATTTATTTTCTTTAAATAAAGGCTCAATACCAAAAACAATAAGATTGTCTAGTGTAATTGAGTCCTTTACGCCCTTAAACGCAAAAAAGGGGGAGGCCGCGAGGCCTCCCCCTTCCAAGTTCGATGACGGCTCGG
>CALLRY010000425.1:0-6397 GCA_938014285.1 uncultured Collinsella sp.
GCCCGTGGGTTATACCCTAAGAGCAAACCACCCTTTTTAAGGGTGGTTCTGATTTACATATTTGTAACAGAGTCAAAATATCCTCATATACTTCGCCCAACTAAAGAAAATCTCGACCGTTAACCGGAATTAGCCCCAAATCGTGCATAAAATGCGCTACTGTATTGCAATACGTTGGTCCGCTTTGTATAACCAGCCAAAACGGCGGACCGCGTTTGAATGGTTCGATTGGGCTGTCTTGACGTTGCCCGACCGAACTGACTTTGTCCTATCTCATAAGGAGGATGGCATGGCTGATTCTATGTTCCACCAGCCCGTTATGGGTCGTCGCGCCTTTGTCGGCGGTACCCTTGCTGCGAGCTCCATGGCTTTTCTTGCCGCATGCGGCAAGAAGGGCGGCGACGCTTCCGGTTCTGAGTCCGGTTCGACGCTGAACTTCTACATCAACAACCCGGTCTGCATCGACCCCTATAACGTCCAGGAGGACCAGGGCACTCAGGTCGAGTACCAGCTCTTTGATGCTCTGACCTCTTATGACGCCGAGAAGGGCGAGATCGTTCCGCTGGCTTGCGAGTCCTTCGAGGCCAACGACGACGCCACCGAGTTCACCTTCAAGATCAAGAAGGCCAAGTTCCACAACGGTGACGACGTTACCTCCAAGTCCTTCAAGCTCGGTTGGGAGCGTCTGGTCAACACCAAGTCGGCCATCGCTACCGAGTACGGCCCTTCCGAGGTCTCCTATCACCTTTCTATGGTCGAGGGCTATGACGACCTGCTTGCCGGTAACGCTACCGAGCTCAGCGGTGTTACTTGCCCCGACGATGAGACCCTCGTCGTCAAGCTGTCTTCCGCTTACGCCGACTTCCCCTTCGTCGCCTCTCATCCGGCTCTGGCCCCGGTTCCCGAGTGCGCCGAGTCCGATGTCAAGAGCTTCTATCTTGCACCGGTCGGTAACGGCCCGTTCATGATGGACGGCAAGTGGGAGGATGGTCAGGAGATCAACCTCAAGAAGTTCGACGATTACTATGGCGACAAGGCCAAGATCGATGGCATCCACTTCCAGGTCATCAAGGACATGGAGACCGCTTACAAGGAGTTCCAGGCCGGTAACCTCGATGTCTGCGACGTTCCCGTTGCTCAGATCGACGCTGCCAAGAAGGATCGCGGCGTGTCCAAGGACGGCTACACCATGGGTGACGGCGAGCGCATGCTGCTCGGCGCCGAGCCTTCCACCTACTACCTGACCTGCAACAACACGGCCGAGCCGTTCAACAACGCCGACCTGCGCAGGGGTATCTCCCTGGCCATCAACCGTGAGGCCATCTGCAAGACCATCTTCAAGGGTACCCGTACCCCTGCCGACGGCATTGTTCCTCCGGGCATCGATGGCTACAAGGAGGGCGCATGGGAGTTCTGCGCCTACGACGTCGACAAGGCTAACGAGTACCTCGACAAGGTTGCTCCCGCTGGTGCTAACGGCGATCGTGGCATTAACGTGACTCTGTCCTACAACCAGGACGGTGGCCACAAGGAGATCATGGAGTCCATCATCGGCGACCTCGCCAAGGTTGGCGTTACCGCTGTCTCCGATACCCCCGAGTGGTCTGCCCTGCTCGAGCAGTATCAGAACTTTAACTATCAGTTCGGTCGTCTGGGTTGGATTGCTGACTACCCGATCATGGATAACTTCCTGTATCCGCTGTTCCACTCCGACTCCCTCGGTGGCGACAACCGCTCTGGTTACAACAACCCCGAGTTCGACGCCAAGGTCGACGAGGCCCGTACCACGGTTGACGACGAAGAGCGCGTCGCTAAGATGCAGGAGGCCGATGCAATGGTCGCTGCCGACTGCCCGGTCATCCCGGTGATGTTCTACACGCACACCATCGCCGGCTCTGATCGCATCAAGCACCTCTATGTCGATCCGCAGAAGCACGCCGATCTGGGTACCGCTGAGCTCGCCTAAGAGTTTGCAGCTTCCGTGAGGGTCAAGTATTTACGTAGACCTCATGGGAAACATACAGTTCTCCCTAACCTGGGGTAAACTGGCTGATGGTAATTTTGGGATGCCGGTCTGGCGATCGGCATCCCATTTAGGTTAATCCCTAGATAGGGGAGTGGTATGGGTAAGTACATCGTTAAACGTGTGCTTCAGTTCATCCCGGTGTTTTTGGGCGTTACGCTGATTTTGTTCGCCCTCCAGAATATCGTGCCGGGAGATCCGATCAAGCTGATCGGTGGAGACAAGGCTCTGTCCCCCGAGGTGGAGCTTCAGCTTCGCGTCCGCTATCACCTGGTCCAGTCGGACGAGGACGGCAACGCGATCCTTGACGAGAACGGCGACCCCGTTCAAACGTCGCTCGTGGACCGTTACTTGTATTACATGAACGGCCTGCTTCATGGCGATCTGGGCAATTCGTATCAGCGCAAGCTGCCGGTTACGGAAATCTTTGCCCAGAAGTATCCGTATACGGTCAAACTTGCCGCGTGCGCCATCGTGCTCGAGGCAATCATGGGTATCGGTGCGGGTATCATTTCGGCGGTAAAGCGTTATTCCTTCTGGGATATTTTGGTAACGCTCACCACGTCGATCCTCGTTGCCGTCCCGGCCTTCTGGCTCGGTATGTTGCTGCAACTGTTCTTTGGCGTCATTCTCAAGGACGCCACGGGCGGTGCATTCTCCATGCCGATCTCGGGTGCCGGCGGTGCCAGCTCTCAGTATCAGGATTGGATGCACTATGTGCTTCCGACCATTACGCTGGCTTCGGTTTCGACCGCTTATGCTGCCCGCATTATGCGCTCGCAGCTGCTTGACGTCATGAACCAGGATTACATTCGTACGGCAAAAGCCAAGGGTCTCTCCAATCGCGCGATCATCATCAAGCATGCGCTTAAGAATGCACTCATCCCCGTCGTTACCTATATTGGTGTCGACTTTGGCGGCATGCTTTCGGGCGCCATCCTGACCGAGACGGTCTTCAACTGGCCCGGTATCGGCTATGAGGTCTATCGTGCCATTAGCATGCGTGACTGGCCCATCGTTATGGGCGGCGTTACGCTCATCGTCGTCGTCGTCATGGTGATCAACCTGCTCGTCGACATTAGCTATGCATTCCTCGACCCGCGCATCCGCCTTGGCGGTCCGTCGGATAAGGCCTAAGGGAGGTACGTCTCATGCAGGAAACTGATTCTCAGTCTCAGGAGCAGGCTACCGCCACCAAGGCCGCATCTGCTCCCGCCAAGTCCCGCACGCTGTGGGGCGACGCTTTTAAGCGTCTTCGTAAGAACAAGCTCGCCGTTATCGGTGTCTGCTGGATCATCATCGTCGTTGTGGTTGCCCTGACCGCAGATCTGTGGGCTAAGCCCTGGCTCGGTTCGCCGACGGCTTCCGACTCGACCACCATGGCCCAGACGTCGCTGATGGCTCCGTGTGCAGAGCACCCGTTTGGCACCGACGCCCTTGGTCGTGACATTCTCGTTCGCGTTATCTACGGTGCACGTGTTTCGCTTTCCGTCGGTATTATGGCCACTGCGATCTCCACGGTGATTGGTCTGGTCATGGGTGCTCTGGCCGGTTTCTACGGCGGCATCTGGGATACGATCATCATGCGCTGTGCGGATATTTTCCTGGCGTTCCCGTACGTGCTTTTCGTTGTCGCCATGATCGCCGTTATCGGCCGTGGTCTTCAGAACGTCTTTTTTGCCATCGGCATTCTCGGCTGGCCTTCGATTGCGCGCGTCTTCCGCTCTGCAATCTTGACGGTCAAGGAAAACGACTATGTTGACGCTGCGCGCGCGATGGGTGCATCTGATGCACGTATCGTTGTGCGTCACATCTTCCCGAACTCTGTCGCCTCCATCGTGGTCTACGCGACCATGAACATTGGTGGCGCCATTCTGACCGAGTCCGCTCTGTCCTTCCTCGGCATGGGCGTTATTCCGCCTACGCCTTCGTGGGGCTCCATGATTCAGGACGGTCAGCAGTATCTTCTGACTGCTCCCTGGATGATGATCATGCCCGGTCTGGCAATTCTTTCGACGGTGCTCGCCTTCACCCTGCTGGGTGACGGTCTGCGCGACGCCCTCGACGTCAAGATGAAGGACGCATAAGGATGAAGAAGAACAAGAACTATGTGGACCTGAAGGACCAGCCGGTTCCCGAGGGCCAGCATCTGCTCGAGGTCGATGACCTTAAGATGTATTTCCACACCGAGGATGGCGTTGTTCGCGCTGTCGACGGTGTCTCCTACACGCTCGATCGCGGCGAGACCCTGGGTGTCGTCGGTGAGTCCGGTTCCGGTAAGTCCGTGACCGCCATGACCATCATGGGCCTCATCTCGATGCCTCCGGGAAAGATCGAGGGCGGTGACGTTCGCTATCGCGGTCGTTCTATCCTCGAGATGACCGAGGAAGAGATGCAGCACATTCGCGGTAATGACATCGCGATGATCTTCCAGGATCCTATGACCTCCTTGAACCCGGTCTATAAGATCGGCAAGCAGGTGGGCGAGGGCCTTCGTCTGCACCGTGGCTACTCCAAGCAGGAGGCGCTCAAGCGCGCTACCGAGCTTTTGGACCTCGTGGGTATCCCCGAGCCCGAGAAGCGCGTCAATGAGTATCCGCACCAGTTCTCCGGCGGTATGCGTCAGCGCGTCATGATCGCTATGGCTCTTGCCTGCGATCCCGATATCCTGATTGCCGACGAGCCCACGACTGCCTTGGACGTTACCATTCAGGCTCAGATTATTGAGCTTATGCAGGAAATGCAGGAGAAGAACGGCAACGCCATCATCATGATCACCCATGACCTGGGTGTCGTCGCTGATATGGCCGACAAGATCATGGTTATGTATGCTGGCCGTCCCGTCGAGTTCGGTACTGCTGAGGAAATTTTCTACGAGAGCCGTCACCCCTATACCTGGGGCCTTATCCGCTCCATCCCGGAGCAGGCCATCGATGAGAAGAAGCCGCTTACGCCGATTCACGGCAACCCGCCTTCGCTCATGAACCTGCCCGAGGGCTGCGTCTTCTCTCCTCGCTGCCCCTATGCGACGGACAAGTGCCGCAAGCAGCGCCCCGAGCGCGTTGTCACCGAGTCTGGTCATTACTCTGCGTGCCACTACTCCGGTGACCCCGAGTTCCTCAAGAACGCTCCTGAGATGTCCCGTACGCGCAAGGATTCCAAGAAGGGAGGCGAGGCGTAATGGCAGATACCAACGAGCGTACTCCGCTGCTGAAGGTCGAGCACCTCTCTAAGGAGTTTCCCGCTGAGTCCGGCATGTTCGCCAAGCGCTTCTCCAAGCGTGTCGTCTCTGCTGTGAATGACATTTCGTTCGAGATTTATCCGGGCGAGACCTTTGGCCTGGTCGGCGAGTCTGGTTGCGGTAAGTCCACCACGGGCCGTACCATCATGCGCCTCACCAAGCCGACGGCCGGCAAAGTGTTCTTCCAGGGCAAAGACGTTGCCGAGATGAGCAAGCACGAGATCAAGGATATGCGTCGCGAGATGCAGTTCATCTTCCAGGATCCTTATGCTTCGCTCAACCCTCGTATGACCATCGGTGAGATCGTCTCCGAGCCCATGACCATTCACGGCGTGGGCACCAAGGAGGAGCGTATTGAGCGCGTCCGCGAGCTTCTCGACGTTGTCGGACTGAACCCCGAGCACATTAACCGCTATCCTCATGAGTTCTCCGGCGGTCAGCGTCAGCGTGTCGGCATCGCCCGCGCGTTCGCTTTGAAGCCCAAGCTGATCATCTGCGACGAGCCGGTTTCCGCTTTGGATGTGTCCATTCAGGCCCAGGTTCTGAACCTGCTCAAGGAACTCCAGGACAAGTTCGGTACCGCGTATCTGTTTATCGCTCACGACCTGTCCGTCGTGCAGCACATTTCCGATCGCGTTGCCGTTATGTATCTGGGTAAGATGGTTGAGGTTTCGGACTGGAAGACGCTCTATAGCGAGCCTCACCATCCGTACACGCAGTCGCTGCTGTCTGCCGTGCCGGTTCCCGATCCGGATATCCAGAAGACCCGTAAGCGCATCATCCTCGCCGGCGATCCGCCGTCACCGTTGGATCCGCCGACCGGTTGCCGTTTTCACACTCGCTGCCCGATCGCGCAGGGCATCTGCTCTGAGAAGCTTCCCGAGTTTAAGGAAGTCGCACCGGGCCACTGCTGCGCCTGCCACTTCGCGGAGCCGTTCCCGATCAAGGAATCGCACATCGACCTGTAGTCGGTTGTTCTCGTCCGGGCCCGTGCTGGACTTAGTTTTCAGAACGTCCTCGACCAGGGAAACCCCCTTATCCTGCTCCTTCGGAGCTACGGATAAGGGGGTTTCCTGGTCTGACGCTCCTATTTGGCAAGGTGTTTTTTAGAATCCATTTTGCGCTCGGCCTCG
>CALLRY010000426.1:0-3634 GCA_938014285.1 uncultured Collinsella sp.
CACGGGCCAAAGCCGTCGCCCTCGGTGGTACCGTCGCCGCCAAACGAGGGGATCTTCTTTTTGGCAGGATTGCCCTGGCTATTGCCAGACAGGCTCACGCTCGGCTTAAAGTAGCACTCGGTGACCGTCGCATCTCCCTTGTTGGCGCGCGCAGCAATGCCGCCCAGGTTCACATCGTTTTGGATGATGGGGATCACGGCGATGGGGTTGTATTGACGCGAGCTCAGGTCGCCCGCAAAGTGGCTGCGGACGAGCTCGTTGCCCTTTTCAGTCAAAATACGGCCCGCCAGGCCACCCGTCCACGCGCGCGTCACGGCGACAACGCCCACGTACGATGCGGCATAGCTGTAGCACTGCGCCGTCGAGAAGCAGTCGATGATCTTGGCGTCGCCCGCCATGCAGCCCACAAAGCCCGAGGCGTACACGTTGTTGCCGCCCAGGGCGCCGACGGCCACATCGTATTTATTGGTGACGTCGGTCATGCCCTTCTCGGCAATCGAGCCATCCTCGTTGCGCGTAGGCGTCACGCGGCAGTACTCGATGGTCGAGTTCTTGACGTAGCCGGCAAACGCCGCCATATACAGGCCCTCGCCACCGATTGCCTGTACGCCCGAGGTCGTGTTGTTGACGGCGCGGCCGCCACGGACCTCGCAGTTGTAGAGGCTGCAGCCGTCGAGCTCGCCGGCGATCAGGCCTCCCTCAAAGCCCGCGTTGGTAATCACGTTGAGCATGTTGTTGGCGCAAGTCACGTGCAGGGTGCTCTCCATGACCATGACGTTTTCGAAGCTGGTGTTGACGGCCTTGCCCACGATGATGCCGCCGCGGAAGTCCGCCCAGATGTTGGCGTCCTCGACAAGGAAGTTCTTGATGGTGGCGCCGTCGGTCTCGGCAAAGAAGCCCGTGTCGCGCTCGGGGTCCAAGACCTTATTCTCGTAGTTCAGGCCCTTCACGGTATGGTTTTGACCGTCAAAGACGCCCTTAAAGGGATGCTCTTTGTTGCCAAAGGAGAGGTGCTTGACCGTATCCGCAACAATGGCGTTCATATCATCATCGTTAAGAACGATATCGTTATCGAGATAGACGCGCCACTGCGATGTGTCGCGCTGACGCGACAGCGCGACACACGCCAAGAAGTCGTTCCTGTTTGTGATATGGAATTCGGTCTGTTCCTCGGCATGCGCTGCCGCCGGCAGCACCATAACGCAGCAAAGGGCGATCGCCGCGACGGCAACCAGCCTGCCGAGCACGCCTCGGTTTCTGTTCTTGATCTCCATGGGCTAGTTCGCCTCCGGCCAGCCCGCGACGTCGAGCACGTCGAGGACGGTATCGTTTGCCTGCTGGTTTTTGGCCTGCACGGCCTGGACGTCGATATCGAGCCTGAATGAGCCACCGCGCGCGGCATCGTTGTAGTCGCCCACGAAGCGCAGCGAATCCATGAGACTCTCCGTCATGGCGCCGGGGTCGAGCATGCCGCCACGCCCGGCCAATCCGCGGTAGTAGTACCACCCATCGCCGCCATCGATCCACGGGGACCCCTCGCCCGCGTTCATGTGAAAGGCAACGTTGCCCGAGGCATCCGCACTCGAACCGTCGGGCGCCACCGACGTCATGCGCAGACGAGCGCGAACGTACTCAGGCTGCGCGCCGGCGTTCTCCACGCGCACGATGCGGCTGATGTCAGAGCCCCCGGGCTTGGTGTCGGGATAGTCCCCGTGCTCGTCGGCCTCAAACGGGACCTCCTCGCCCTGCTCGTTTAGGGTGTATTCGCAGACTCGTACCTTCACGCTGCCAAACGATAGGACGTTGTTCGCCGGAACCATATCAACGGTGAAAGCCAGCGTGCCGCACAGGCACGCCAGGGCCAACAGCGCCACCGCGGCAAGCGCCAAGGTGCGTTTCTGATTGTCGGAAAGATTGTTGAGCATTACGTTCGCCAATCGTCGATCAAAGGGGGACCGAGATCCCGACCCGAAAATGGGGATGGGGAGCGGGCCGGGATCTCGGTGGAGGGGGTGGGATTACTTCAGGCCGTTAGCCCAATCCGTGGCAGCAGCCAAGGCAGACGCAGACGAACCCTCAGCGGTATTGTCTGCTGCGTAAATGAAGCAGTTGACATGCATCGTGGCAGGATTGGCGAAATCCTTTTGCTCGGTGTCCTTGGGCGTAGTCACCTGGCTGAACAGCTCGCCAGTCCACTTATCCTCAGTCTTGCTGGCAATAAGCGGGGTAGCCTCGGTTCCTTCGCCAGCATAAACGAAAAGGCCACCGAGATAATGAGTCGGCTCGCCCTCAACGGCGGTCGCATCAACGGCCTTCCAGCCAGAGTTAATGGTGAAGTAAGTCGTCTTGGAATCAGCGGTCCCGGCAGACGCCGTCTTGTTGTTCACGAAAACGTACACATATGCATCCTCGGATCCCTTGCCGATACCGACATTAGGATTCTTGGGTACAGACACGCCAGGGGCGAGCTTAGAGTCCTTAACCCATTTGGTCTCGGTCAGGTTGCCGTTGACCTTAGTGTTATCATCCGGAAGCGGCTGATTCGGATGGTCGGGATCGGTAGTGGGCTTGTTGATGCCCGCAGTGGTGAAGTTGTTGGTCAGGCTCGACTGCGCCGTCAGCCAGGCGTAGGTGCCCACGCCGGCAGCCAGTACCAGCAGCAGCAAGGCGGCAACTATGCCGTAGCGCTTTTTCCTCTTGTTCTCCATCGTTCTCTTCCTTTCGAGAATCGTTTTCCCCGGCAACGGCCCTTGCCGTTGCCGACACCTCTCCCCTGCCGCTATGGACGCCGCTCCCTCGCATGCGCGCGGGCATGCTTGTCCGCAGGCTCATCGGGAACCATCCGATCGAGCACAATCGACGCCGCGACCAGCAGCGCCAGAACGGCCACCACAACAAGCAAACCGGGCATCGTCGTGCAATATGCGTTAACGAAGCCCAGGTAAGGGACACAAAGAGAGACGACGCCGATCACGCGTGAAAAAGGCGTCCGCTCGGCGTCGTGCACGATGATTCCATCTGCATTTTTGTTTGCGATTCCCTGCGTGCTGATCTTCTGCGCCACAGGGTCGACCTCGTACACCTGGTGAGTCACCACGGCACCGTCCGATCGGTAAAAAGTTGCATTGTCGCCCACGGCAATATTCGTTGGGTCAACCTGGTGAACAAACACCATGGAGCCGACGGGAAGCTCGGGTTCCATAGAGCCCGAGAGCACGGCGAAGGGCATGTAACCAAATGCACGGGGAGCGAAAGAAACGACGGCAAGGGCTATGACAAGCGCGAGCGCCATGCCACTAAGAAGTGAAATAAATCGTCTGAATCCGCGCGCTGCCAACGTGATTATTTCATCCCCATCGAGGCCATATTCGATCCCATCAAGGATTAGCCGCTTTTCTAAGACGTTTAATAGATGAGTTCGAAAAAGCCAATCTGAAATCTATTTCTAACAATCACCGTAGCTGCTTCCGCGTTTTTATCAACGTCTTTCCGCCAAATGCTACTATTTTTGCCGTAAGTGGTTATTTATCCCCGCACTTGTCTGCTTTATCCAACGCCTGCGGCTAACCCCTACACAACTTCTCAATAGAGGGTCTAATATTTTGTACGGCTCAGATATCGTACCCCCCCCCCC
>CALLRY010000427.1:0-4391 GCA_938014285.1 uncultured Collinsella sp.
CCAAATAGCTCATTTATCGCTCTGCGAGTATTTGCAGCTGAGACACCGATGCGCTTCAGCTGCATTGCATAGACAAGATAGCGTAGAAGCAGCAAATCAAGAATGGCAGCACCTTTGAAATCCTTGTCAATGTTTCCATGGGCAAAGTCATTTCTTTGCTCAGCCAGCCTGCTTCCAATGACTTCGTAGGAAAATTCCTCATCATTCCTTTTGTATAGACCTTCCCCAAATACCCCAATTATTTCATGAAAATCTCGACCAGCCTGTACTATCTTCGATTCCAGATTGCTAAAGCCGATGCTCTTCTTTGCATATTTCAATATCTTTTTAGCTTTTCCGGAGCTTTGGTTAATGCATTCATCCATCTGAGCTGATGCTCGTTGCTCAGCAGCCACTCGAGCTTCTGATTTGACAACTCCGCTTGGATACGCTTGGTCAAATTCCCATTCAAATGCTGCGGAAGTCAGCACGAAGTCCGATGCATCGAGCGTATGTCCCTTTTCGTATGTTTCAGGAATATGCCTTAGGTAGATTTCTCCGTCTGCAATCGCTCCAAACATTTTAATCTCATACGGGTCCAGCAAAGACAGCTGAATATATCGACCTTTTTCAAGAGGCTTGGTATCAAATGGCTCTGAGGATCTCGCTAGCTTGAATTCAGCTGTGCTGGGGTAATGCGAGTCGTCGTACATAGCCTGCAGGCTGCAATCCTCAATTAGTGTGTTTTTGCTGAATGTCAGATATTTGAGGAAGTCTTCTGCTGCATGCCACAGGCGATAGAAAAACCAGTAATCGTCCGTTTCATCAAACTCGAAAATCATGCTGGAATTAAGGGTGATGGGTGGAGTACTAATTTTCATACTGCATGTCCACCCAACTGAGAAATACGCCGCGATATCTCTGCCCTCAAAGCGAAATGCTCTCTTCACGGTCGAAGTTCTGTCGAATCCATTTGTCCTGATAGAGATGATTCCCTTTTCTGTAAGGTCGTCAGAATCAAATACCTGCGAGAATGCCCTATTAACCGGATGAATGTAATTCAAGGCCCTGCCGGATAGAGTCATCCTGCAAAAACCATTGGTATTCGGGCTACATTCCAGATACCCAGCAACGTTGATATACAGAGTCGAATTTCGACTTCCGACAGTCGATTCCTCCCTGGTCAAAAAGATCAATCGCTTGCTTGTCTCGTTGCAGAAGCCGTCAAGATAAGGTACATCAACATTCAAAGGGTCGCCGGATGTATACACACCGGGGCAAATTTCTTTTTTTAGCCAACCCCACATAATGTCATTCTTGCATTCTTTGGGCGGGATGAGAGCAAGCTCAGAGCCATCGAACACAAAGACAAAATCAACATCTTTGAATTTTAGAGTTCCCGAATACGTGTTGTCTGTCATCTTATTTACCCCTCATAATGACCTTTCCAGTCCTTGTTCGCAACCTTGTCGCCGATCCTCTCGAGATCGACGCAGGCGAAATGCCAGTCTCCTAACAGCTTGTCCAAGCTGGGCTTAACGGGTTCCACATCACCTGCGTGAACCCGAAGTCGGAGTGGGGGAAGCTGATAGTGAGGTACTTTCCCGAGCTCGCGCCGCTGCAGGCGATTCGGAACAACTATCCGAAGACCCCGCTCACGCTCGACCGCGTTGACGTGGGAGGTCGCGGCGGCATCAGGCAAGAGAACATCATCGACTGGATGCTGTCCGGGGCATGGCCAACAACGTCTCTTATGCCGAGTTCACAATTTAGACAGGAGAACCTGTACCCGCGAGATTAATTGCGTCTCATCCATTTCCTCGGGGGCAATCATCGAACTTAAGGTGGCGCATCGGAGCCATGGAATTAAAGAACTTATCACCGAAATAGTCGAGCAGAAACTCTGGAAAAGCCGATAGCACAAACACCGAACCGTCCTCGATCCGCATCCTTTTCTCCTCGCGGAAGATCGCATCGACCGTAACCAGCTCTCGATACGTCTCAAATGAAACCTCATCGAGACCGAGCAGGCACTTGCATCTCAATACGAAGGCAGCGATTGCATCTTTCCATTGGGGAAGCTCCATGTGCTTCCCCACGTTAACGTTTCCCTCTCCCGACTTATTTTTATATTGAGCGATTTCCGAGTTGTCAACAAAACAGCCTGAATGCGCCTGGCACTGCCCTGCGCGATAATCGTACAGTGCCTCGACCATCGGGTAGCTTATATAGAGCTTTCCGCTCTCGTGCTCGTTATCGAATGCGAGGAGCATCGCCTCCACAAGGGCATCGGACTCGCATCCAGGCGCATTGTTCTGATGAGAGTCGTAGTCAAAGAAGAGAAAGACCTCATCAACAGAATCCCTCTCCACGCCCTCTAGACATTTTGCAGCAGAAGGCACCGTTTCTCTCAGTACCTCCACAACATCCAGATCGAAGTCCTCCTCTGCAAGCCGCTCGTAAAGCATGTAGATGTTCTGCGCCGCTGGCAGACAGATCACCCTCAGGTCATCTCTCCCTTTCAGAAAAAGATCCTTCATCTTCTCCGCAAAGCGCAGGTCACGCGACTCTCCTTCAACGATGAAGAGCGTGACCGGGCTAGCCATCGAAAGCACCGGCCTTAAACATCTTCTGGAGGTTATGCGCCAATCTGAGCTCCTTGGGTGTTAGCTTTTCCAGCGAGCGAATCTCCCCCTCCTTGAGAATGAAATAGACATCGGGACGCATGAGGTCGTTCGTCAAAAGGTCCGTGTTGTGCGTCGTAATGAAAACCTGGACACCCTCAAGGTCCCGTAGCATCTCCACGATCGACCGGGACAATTCAAAGTGATAAAAGGCATCGAATTCATCGATAAAGACCAAGGAAGCCTTGCTCATCTTGATATACCAGTAGTAGTACAGAGCAAGTGACATGGTGCCTGTCGAGGCGACCGACGCAAACGGAACGGTACCGCCCTCGAACCTGCAATAAAGCTCGGGAACTCCATTCACGTCCACGGATACGAGGTTCAGGGAGATTCCCTGCTGGCGCAAGAATTCTTGGAAGTCCTCCATCTTTCCTTCGCGAATAATGCCCTGGGTAAAGATATCCGAGCCAACCGAAAGCCCCTGATATCCACGCTCATCGAGCGAGTAGAACATGAGCATGTTGTCGACAAAGGAGGTGAAGGCTCTAAACGCCCTGGCAGACGGCTCATCTCGCAGTATTGCATTGCTCTTGACATATTTGACACGCGACAGCCTGTCGGACTCAGTGGGGAGATCGGTAGAAAGCGAGAGGGACTCGGCGCCCGGCAGGTCAACATGGCCCGTTTGAGCGTCGAACCTGTAGCTCAAGACCTCCACGCCAGCAATGTACAGACTCTCGTATACAAGCGTCTGTGGGTCGGTTTTCCCGTAGCGGTATACGACCTCGATATTGTCGAAGACAAAATCGTATTGAAACTCTGTAATTGAACTCTTTGAATTAAGGCACCGGTATGGCGAGTATTTTTTGAGCAGCTTTTCCTTGTCGGTCAGATGCAGAACAATGTCGAATATCGCGAGGGCGAAATTGGACTTTCCACTGCCATTCGCACCATATATGATGCCCTTTGCCTTAATGCCATCCTGAATTACCTGTTGATTGAATGAATAGTTGGCGGGATCGGATAGATCAAATGTAATTCGCTTATTGAAGCACTTGAAATTTGAAACCGAAAACTTCTTGAGCATGGCACGGCTCCTCTGCTTTCTGAGTCTATTTGAAACACAGGATAAAGTAGCTTAGCAAATTGGTCAATTTGCCCGTATTTTTAATACGGATATTCCGAAGAAAAACTACGGAAGTACGCGATATACGCCGGGCCTGTCCAACCGATCATAGTCTTCGCAGGGCAAGACTTCTTCGCGCGCGAGGGAGAATGTGATCTCGATCGTTAGGCGCACGCTGATAAAACTAGGCGGTACCGTCTCAGCGACCCCGCCTTACAAATCCGAAGGTTTTTCATCTAAATCTATTATGAACCATCTTTTATGGACTATCGGAACCATTTATCAAACAACATCATCAGAAACGTGAAGGGAGAATTCGGAAGCTGATTCTCCCTTTCACCGGCTGGCAAAACGATTTACACCTAATTGTGGACATTGCCCACGCGATTTCTCTTTGCTCCCGCATCGATCTCGCTAAACTAATAGGTGCTGCTACCAGGGCATTTTTCTGGTGCATATTCTATTGGCTCCTGCGAAGATCGGAGCGGCTATGTTTGCCGCCGAGTCCCACACCGGCCGTCATCACATCGCGATCGCTGCCATGGCCTGCCTATGCGTTTTGCTGGGCGGGCCTTCTTGTGCCGCGGGCGCGGAGAGCCTGTTTATCGCGGGCGCGACGTACTGCGAGCCGGGCGTGTCGGGCCCCGGCTGGGCCTGGA
>CALLRY010000428.1:0-1833 GCA_938014285.1 uncultured Collinsella sp.
ACGGATCCTCGTCCTCATCGTCATTGTCCAAAACCGGGTCCACATCGTTGCCCATGACCGTGGTCACTGCAGCATCGGAGCCCTTTTGACGAAGAATGCTCAGGTGCGGACGGGCAACGCCGGGCACCGACAGGGCTTCGTCGTCACCCCACGGACTCGCGTTAACATCGGCACGACGGCGCTCGGCAAAATCGGCCGCACGGTCGCGAGCAGAGCGCAGCACGCCGCCAACCGAAAAGCCGATGATGACCAAGCCCACGACGACAAGGCCCAACAGGACTACCATCGTGATAGGCTTACCCAGGGCATTCTGCAGCGCACTCGCAATAAACGCACCGATGTAGCCACCCGAGGCGGACAAATTTTGCGGCGTGAACATAAGGTCACACGAGACACTCGTACCCGGCACCATCAGCGAAAGAATGGAAACGACGGCGATAAAGACCACGGCGCCGCCCGCAACAGAGCGCACGTTGAGCGGCGAGTCCTCGCCTAAAAAGAGTGTGGCGGCAAACAGCAAAATGACGATCGGCAGCACGTAGGCGCCCAGACCAAAGCCCAGGTGGTAGAAACCAGCAACCGCAGCCGTAACGGGTGCGGTCGCCGGCGAAATCACGGCAATGAAGGACGCAATCGCCAAAACGGCGATGACCACGCCGGCGATATCGCGGTTGGCCGAGGGCTCGACCAAGGGCTCAAAATCGTCGAAGTCGGCCTCGTGGCCCTTATTGGCACGCAGATGGGAACCGGCACCCTTAGCAGATGCCGGTTGGTTATTGGCCTTATTGCCTTTGGCGTTTTGTGCAGATCCGCGCGCCAAACTAAACCTCCATGACGACCGGGATGATCATCGGACGGGTGCGCGTACGGCTCCAAATAAAGTTGGAGAGCGAATCGCGCACGGCCTTGCGAATGGCATCGGAGCCGCTGCTCGTAAAGCTAAACTTGCCCTTCTCGATCGTCTTCATAATGGATGCGGAGGCATCCTCGGAGAACTGGTCGTCGATGGCAAACGAGACACCGCGGCCCGAGAACTCGATGGCCTCGATCTTCTTGTGCTTGAGCGAGACGATGGCAACGGCCGTGACCATACCGTCGTTGGCGAGCTTTTGGCGATCGCGCAAGACAATGGGGTCGGTATCGCCGATACGCAGGCCGTCGACGTAGACGACGCCGGACTCGACGGGTGTACCGCGCTTGACGATACCACCGCGCATCTCGAGCGTGTCGCCGTTATCGAGGATAAAGATATGATCGTCCTTGATGCCCATCTTGCGGGCGAGCTGGGCATGAGCGCGCAGATGCACGGCCTCACCGTGAACCGGCATAAAGTACGTGGGTTTGGCCATGGCCATCAGGAGCTTGAGCTCCTCCTGGCTACCGTGACCGGAGACGTGGACGAGAGCGCGGTTCTTATCCCACACGTCGCAGCCGAGCTTGGCCAGGCTGTTGACGACCTGCTGGACGGCCTTCTCGTTGCCGGGAACGGGAGTTGCTGAGAGGATGACGGTATCGCCCTCGTGGATGGAGAGCGTCTTGTGCTCGCCATTGGCCATGCGGGACAGGGCCGACAGCGGCTCGCCCTGCGAACCGGTGCACATGACGACGATCTTGTCGTCGGGCAGGTTATCGATATCGAAGGCATCGATGATATCGGCATCGTCGATGTTGAGGTAGCCCAGCTCGCGCGCGACGCGGGTGTTGGTGAGCATGGAGCGACCGGTCACAACGACCTTACGGCCGCACTTACGGGCGGCATCGCAGATCTGCTGCAGGCGATGAATGTGGCTCGAGAACGACGCGACGAACACGCGACCCGGGGCGTTCTTGATG
>CALLRY010000429.1:0-3836 GCA_938014285.1 uncultured Collinsella sp.
GTCGCCAAAACCGGCATGAGCCCGGTCGACCTGCAAAAGGTAAGCGAGCTGGGCGTGGCGCTCAACAACGCCGCCATCGAGGGCAAGCCCGACGATTTGGTCATCAACACGCACGTGTGCCGCGGCAACTACCACTCCACCTACGCTTTTGAAGGCGGCTACGACCCTATCGCTCCGTATCTGTTCGCACATGAGAATGTCGATGCGTTCTATCTAGAGTTCGACACGCCGCGCGCCGGCGGCTTTGAGCCGCTCAAGTACGTCGCTCCCGGCAAGAAGGTCGTGCTGGGCTTGGTAACCACCAAGGCGGCAGAGCTCGAGAACGAGGATGTTATCGTCGAGCGCATCCGCGAAGCCGCTAAGTACGTGCCGCTCGAGAATCTGTACCTGTCGCCCCAGTGCGGCTTTGCCAGCTGCGAGATTGGCAACAAGCTGACCGAGGACGAGCAATGGGCGAAGATCGCGCTGGTCAAGCGCATTGCCGAGCGCGTTTGGAAGTAACGCTAGCGTTTGCAGGTGGCGGCGCGTGCGAGGCATTGCGTATCGCGTACAATGGTTCGGATCGTATCGTTCGGGCAGGTTATCCGATATGCCTGATCGCCCTTCCATCATGAAAGGACATCCATGCCCCAGTTCTCGACGCCCACCGTCACCGATGCCATCTACGATGCATCGTCGCTCGGTCGCCCGCGCATGTTCGTGTTGGGTTTGCAACACATGTTTGCGATGTTCGGAGCCACGGTGCTCGTGCCCGTGCTCACCGGCCTTTCTGTTTCGACGACGCTTCTGTTCGCCGGCATCGGCACGCTGTTGTTTCATTTTCTATCGCGCGGTAAGGTGCCCGCGTTCCTTGGTTCGTCGTTTGCCTTTATCGCGGGTTATGCCGCCATTGCACCCAACGGCGAGGCCGAGCTTTTGCCCTACGCTTGCCTGGGTGTTGCCTGCGCCGGCCTGCTCTATCCGGTGCTGGCAGCGCTGTTCCGTGCGTTTGGTGCCAAGCGCGTCATGCGCTTCTTTTCGCCGGTGGTGACCGGTCCCATCGTCATTTCCATCGGCCTGATCTTGGCAAGCTCTGCTATCGCCAACTGCCAGACCAATTGGCTTGTTGCCGTTATCGCTGTGGCCGTCATCGTCATCTGCAATATTTGGGGCCGCGGCATGGTCAAGATCGTGCCGATCCTGCTGGGCGTCGTGGTGAGCTATGCCGTTGCAGCCGCGTTGGGTGAGGTCGACTTCTCTGGCGTTGCGGCCGCCCCCTGGGTTGGCTTGCCCGTCGTGTGGGACAGCACCGTGTTTGCGCTCTTTGGGCCGCAGTTTGATAGCGGCCTCGCCACGACGGCCATCATCACCATCATGCCGCTGGCCTTTGCAACTATGATCGAGCATATTGGTGATATCTCCGCCATTGGCTCTACCTGCGAACGCAATTACATTGCCGATCCCGGTCTGCACCGTACCCTGCTCGGCGATGGCCTCGCCACGATTCTGGCGTCGCTCTTTGGCGCTCCGGCCAACACCACGTATGGCGAGAACACCGGCGTGCTTGCCCTGACGCGCGTGTTCGACCCGCGCGTGATTCGCATTGCCGCGTGCTGTGCCATCGTGCTTTCGTTCTGCCCCAAGTTTGCTGCCGTGATCGCCGCCATGCCAGCGTGTGTAATCGGCGGCGTGTCGCTCGTGCTCTACGGCATGATCAGTGCCGTGGGCGTTCGCAACCTTATCGAAAACCAGGTTGATTTCCAGAACAACCGCAATGTGCTGGTTGCGGCTTTGGTGCTCGTACTTTCGCTCGGCATTGCCTACAGTACCGCCGGTGCCATCGTGCTGGAGCTGGGCGGCGTGACGATTTCGCTTTCGGGCCTTGCCGTGGGCTCGCTGGTGGGCATTGCGCTCAACGCCATCCTGCCCGGTAATGACTTTGAGTTCGATACTTCCGAGCTTGAGGAGACTGCTGAATAGTAGTTGCGTTCAGCCAAATTAAAAATGGCGTCCATGCGTATGTACGCGTGGACGCCATTTTTAATGCGTCAGTATCCAGTGGATGCCGCGCGCCATGCGCAGGTCAGTTAGGGCAAAGTGGTTGCCGGGGTTGAGCTCCAGCGTTGTTGGAATGTCACGCTCGATAAGCAGCTCTTCCATCGCGTGCGTATCGTCGAGTACGTGCCGCATCATGCGGTTGGGCGTCTTGGTTTCCTTTTTACCGAGCGACAGATAGGCAGCGTCGGGCGTAGCTGTCATCGTGCGCTCGCGCGCGTAGTCGATAAAGCCGGGGAACCACAGCGACCCCGATGCACTCGCCACGCGCTCAAAGACATCTGTTTGCCAAAGTGCCCACAGTGCAAAAAGACCCGCCAACGAGTAGCCGGCAATGCCGCGCCAGGTGGGCGGGCAGGGAAGTGATGATTCGGCCTCTGGGATTATCTGATTCAGCAGTTCATCGAGAAACTCAGACGCCTGTCCGCCAAAGGGCTCGGCATCTCGTATAGTTCCGTCGCATTCCCAGGGGCTCAGCTCGCGATTCCAATCGAGCCCTCCAATGGCGACAAAGGCGAATGGCGGGCAGTCGAGCTCTCGGCAGCGCTCGTAGACTTCACTACCGTCGCCCATAACCACAGGGAGGTAGATGACGGGCGTACCTTCTGCACACTCTGAATAAACGGTTATCTGCTTCTGATGCACTTCCAAGGCAGGCTTCTCTCGGTGTTGTGACATTGACAGCCTCAATTGTCGCACGCTGGCACGGGGGCAGACGCTAAAAGAAAGGCGCGGAGCCGCTCGATGCGATTCCGCGCCTTGTTGTTTTGCTTTAGCAGACTATGCCGCTACGCTACAAAGAAGTAGACGAGGAAGGCGAGGGCTGCGATCCACATGAGCGGCTTGATCTTGGAGGCCTCGCCCTTAAAGAGCGCGACGATCACGTAGGCGATAAAGCCCAGGCCAATGCCGGCAGAGATGGAGTAGGTGAAGGGCACGCCGGCGACAATCATGAACGCCGGGAAACCCTGCGACACGTCGGACCAGTCGATCTCGGAGGCCTCGCTCATCATGAGGTAGCCGACGTAGACCAGAGCACCGCAGGTGGCGGCGCTGGAAACGATGGTGACGATGGGGGAGAAGAACGCGGCGAGAATGAACAGCACGCCGGTGGTGACGGAGGTGAGGCCCGTGCGGCCACCGTCGGCAGCGCCAGAGGTGGACTCGACGAAAGTGGTGATGGAGGAGACGCCCATGAAACCGCCCACAGCAGCGGCGGCGGAGTCGACGATCAGGATCTCCTTGATATTCTCGACGTTGCCGTCGTCGGTGAGGAACTCGCCCTGCTTGGCCACGGCCATCGCGGTGCCCATGGTGTCGAAGAAGTCACTCATGAGCAGAGAGAACGAGATGACGAGGAGCGCGGGGTCGGTAAGGACCTTGACGATGGCGGGCACGCCGCCGGCGTCGGCGATGGGGCCACCGATGCTCGAGAAGTCGAGCGGGGCGATGATACCGGTCGGAGCCTGGGTCACACCTAGGGGGATACCGGCGATGACGGCGACGACGATGCCGATGAGCAGCGAGCCGGGGACGTTGCGGCAGGCGAGGGCGACTGTCACCAGGATGGAGATGATGCCGACGATGAAGGTGGGGGAGGTGATGTCGCCCAGACCGACGAGTGTACCGGCGCCAGCGGTGATAATGCCGGCATCGCACAGGCCAATCATGGCGATGAACAGGCCCAGGCCCACCGAGATGGCGTGACGCAGGACAACCGGGATGGCGTCCATGATGGCTTCGCGCAGGCCACAAAGCACGAGCAGCAAGATGACGACGCCCTCAAGGAAGATGACGCTCAT
>CALLRY010000430.1:0-2762 GCA_938014285.1 uncultured Collinsella sp.
GCGGGGGCGGGCGCCGGAGCCGGCTGCGGGGCGGCCTGCTGCTGTGCCTGGCCGGCGGCGAACAGCTGGCTGGCATTCATGCCGCCCATGCCACCTGCCATGCCCATGCCCATAAAGCCGGCCATTGCGCCGTTGGGGTTAGCGGCTGCCGCGCGCATCGCATCGCTCTGGGCGCTGGCGATGTTGGCGGCTGCCATGGTGGGATCGCGCATGACCGCGGCCTTCTGCAGGTCCTTGATCATCTGCTCGTCTTCTTGCGAGGCGGCGATGGAGTTGACGCCAAAGCTCACGATCTCGACGCCACGCAGGTCGCGCCAGTCGGCAGAGAGGACCTCGTTGAGCGCACGGGCGAGCTCGGTGGTGTGGCCGGGGATGGCGCTGTAGCGGATGCCCATCTCCGAAATCTTGGCAAAGGCGGGCTGCAGGGCGGTGAGCAGCTCGGACTTAAGCTGGCTGTCGATCTTGTCGCGCGTATAGCTATCGGTCACGTTGCCGCACACGTTGGTGTAGAACAGCAGCGGGTTGGTGATGCGATACGAATACTCGCCGTTGCAGCGCACGGAGATGTCGACGTCCAGGCCAATGTTGTTATCGACCACGCGGAAGGGCACGGGCGAGGCGGTGCCGTACTTGTTGCCGATGATCTCCTTGGTGTTGATGAAGTAGACGCGCTGGTCCTTGCCCGCGTCGCCGCCAAAGGTAAAGCGGCTGCCGATATTGGCGAAGGTCTCCTTGATGGAGTCGCCCAGGTTGCCGCTAAAGACGCTCGGCTCGCTGCCGGTATCGAAGACGAACTCACCGGGCTCCAGCGCGACTTCGATGATCTTGCCGTTTTGCACCACGAGCATGCCCTGGCCGTCGTTGACGGCGATGACCGAGCCGTTGGAGATGACGTTGTCCTCGCCGCGCGTGTTGGAGCTGCGGCCACCGGTGCGTTTGCTGCCCTTGCAGGCCAAGACGTCAGCAGGCATCGATTCGCAATAGATAAATTCCTTCCACTGGTCGGCCATGACGCCGCCGGCAGCTCCCAATCCAGCTTTCAAGAGTCCCATGGTAATCTTCCTTTCTCGTCAAAGGCCGGGTGGTATTGGTTGGATTGCTTAGTCGTCCTTGTCGTCTTTCATGACAACGGTGGTCTCGGTGTGGCTGAAGGTGTCGTGCTTCTCGGTCAGGTCGAGCTCGCCGCAGTACTCATCGGCACAGGTTGCCTCGTTGGCCGTCTTGAGCTGGCCTACCAGTAGCACGTCTCCGATAATCACGATGATCAGCGGCGCGATGACGTTGATGAGGATGCCCTCGATATCAAAGGTGAGGTAATCTGGATCGAAGGCGTATTCCCCCATAAAGAGAATCTGGGAGAGGATAAATCCGATCACAAAGAACAGCACCGAGGCGATGGCGAGCTTGGGCTTGGAGCAGGGGAGCTCGCCGACCAAGCGGCCGGTCTGGCCGTTCATGGCAAACAGGTAGCTCTTGCCGTTCCACGAGGTGGAGAGCATCCAGACGGGGAACAGGGCGTAGTCGCTGTCTTCCCAGGTGTAGTCGAGCTGCTTGCTTTCGACCGTGGCATCGTCGTATTCGTCGACGACGGTCTCGCGCAGGGCCGAGATTGTGCTTTCTTCCATACGGCGTTCGGCGCGCGCCTTGCAGGTCTCGCAGTCCTCGTCGTAACGGTTGGCGATGTAGCCGGGCATATATGCGACCGAGAACGGGCGCAGCGCGTCGTAGTCAAACGGCTCGATGGCATCCATGTGGCCGTCGGGCATCTTGGACGATCCGTCGACGGGCACGCGCTTAAACGAGATATTGCCCTTGCGATAGGCATCGTAGTGGTCGGTGGTCGTGACGGTGCGGTCGGATTCCTCGGTCACGGTCTCGTTGGTCGCGTCAAAGTACACTTCGCCGTCAACGCGGGCGCCGTAGAGCCAAAACGGCACGTAGACACCTTGGACCTCGTCGATGTGGTTGCCGGTGACAAAGCTCTTGGGCAGCAAGATCTTGCCCTTGTAGTGTTCCTTGAGTGCGGCCGTGACGTCATCGCGCCCGAGCTTAAACGGAATTACTAGGTCGGGCGAGAAGTCGCCCGAGAGCTGGCCGGGCGCCACGGCGGAGTTGCCGCAGTACGGGCAGGTGGTGACGGCGACGGTGCCGTCGGACACGAGCTCGGCGCCGCACGACGAGCAGATGTAGCCGGCGTTTTGGGCGAGCTCCTGCACCGCGTCGTCGGCGACGGGCTTGGGCGTTGCGGCTGCCGCATCGGCTTTGGCGTCGGCCTTGTCCTGGCGCTCGCGATAGAGGGCCTCGACTTCTTCGACTTCAAAGCGCGAGTCACAGTAGTCGCAGACGAGCTTTTGCTCGGCACTGGCAAAGTGAAGGGGGCCGCCACACGCGGGGCATTGATAGTTGACGCTCTCGAAGGCCATGATCGGTCCTTTCGCTGCCGGAGGCTATGCGCCGATGGCGCCGCCGCAGTATTCGCAGCGCCCGCTGGCATCGGGAATGGTGGTGGCTCCGCAGAAGGGGCAGGTGACCGCGGTCTTGGGGGCCTTGGCGGCCACGACGCTATCGCGCGTCTCCTGGCGCAGCTGCACCAGCGCGTCGCGGACCTCGGTTGCCTGGCGTTTGGCCTCGCGGTATTCGATGGAGCCGCGCTGATCGATGGTGGAGTCGTTCACGCGCAGGTTGATCTCGGTAAAGTACGGCGTGTTGACGTGAATGGTCAGGTTAAAGTCGTAATCCAGGTCATAGCGCGGCGGATTGTA
>CALLRY010000431.1:0-18407 GCA_938014285.1 uncultured Collinsella sp.
CCATCCCATGCGGATGGCCGCCTTTTTACGTAAGGAGTCGCTTTGATGGACAAGGCTGCATCTACCGGCCATTCTGACCGCAGCCGCATCGTCGTCGATACCTGCTGCGACTTTAGCCCCGAGGTCGCCGCGAACCTCGATGTCGATATCTTGGGCTTCCCCTTTATCATCGATGGCGAGGAGCGCACGGACGATATCTGGTCGAGCATGAGCCCTAAGGAGTTCTACGACCGCATGCGCGCCGGCGCTCGCGTGTCTACCTCCGCCGTGTCGCTCGGTCGCTATATCGAGTTCTTTACCGAGTGTGCCAAGGAGGGCACGCCCACGGTCTACCTGTGCTTTACCTCGGCGCTGTCGTCGAGCTACAACTCCGCGTGCCAGGCGGCGGACGCCGTGCGCGCCGAGTATCCCGATTTTGAGCTGTACGTGGTCGACAACGCTCTGCCCTGTGCGACCGGCGCGCTCTTGGCGCTCGAGGCCGTGCGCCAGCGTTCGGCGGGACTGACCGCCAAGCAGCTGGTCGATTGGGCAAACGAGGCAAAGACCTACGTCCACGGTTACTTTACGCTCGAGAGCTTCGACGCACTGGCTGCCGGTGGCCGCATTCCGCCCGCGGCGGCACAGCTCACGGCAAAGCTCGATGTCAAGCCCGAGCTCTCCTACGACCTTGCCGGCTCGCTGTCGCTGATCGGCGTCAACCGCGGCCGCAAGAAGGCGCTCAAGTCCATCCTCAAGTCGTTCCGCGAGAACTACGTGCCCGATCGCACCATGCCCATCGCCATCATGACGGCCGATGCCGAGAAGGACGGCGACTGGCTCGAAGCTGCCATCCGCAAGGAGGAGGGTTGCGCCGACGTCACGATCATTCGCGGCTCCGTGGGTCCCACCATCGGCTCGCACGTGGGCCCCGGCATGGTGGGCTGCGCGTTTTGGGGTAAGAACCGCGCCGACAAGGCGTCGCTTTCCGACCGTATCGCCCGCCGCGTGCGCGGTCAGTAGGCAAGCGCTGCGTCCGTTATCGCCCTCGACTCACAGCCCAAGCGCTGGCACTGAGTATTCACCCTGGTAACAACACCCAACCCAAAAGGAAAGGTTTCATGGCAAACAAGCTCTCCGTCGCATTTATCGGCACCGGAATCATGGGTGCCCCCATCGCCGGCCACATCCTGGATGCCGGCTATCCCGTCACGGTCAACAACCGCACCAAGTCCAAGGCCGCCGCGCTTATCGAGCGCGGCGCTGTCTGGGCCGATACGCCGGCAGATGCCGTGGCGAACGCCGACGTCGTCTTTACCATGGTGGGCTATCCCTCCGAGGTCGAGGAGCTCTACCTGGCGGGCGACGGCCTGCTCGCGTGCACTAAGCCCGGCGCGGTCTTGATCGACCTCACCACGAGCTCGCCCGAGCTCGCCCGTGACATTGCCGAGGCCGCCCAGGTTTCTGGTCGCATGGCGTTTGACTGCCCCGTCACCGGCGGCGAGTCGGGCGCTATCGCCGGTACGCTCACGGCTATCGTGGGCGCTACCGAGAACGACATCGCGCCGGTCCGCGACATCCTTGCCACCTTTGCGGCAACCATCTGCTGCTTCGACGGCGCCGGCAAGGGCCAGGCTGCCAAGCTCGCCAACCAGGTGTCGCTGGGCGCCTGCATGGTTGGCATGGCAGACGCCATGGCATTTGCCGAGCTGAGCGGCCTTGACGTGGAGAAGACCCGACAGATGATCCTGGGCGGCACCGGTAAGTCCGGCGCCATGGAGAGCCTGGCGCCCAAGGCGCTCGACGGCGACTACAAGCCCGGCTTTATGGTCGAGCACTTCATCAAGGACCTGCGTCTGGCGCTCGCCTACGCCGACGACCGCGAGCTCGCGCTGCCCGGCGCCGACGTGGCCTTTACGCTCTATGACATGCTCGACGCCATCGGTGGCGCCAAGCTGGGCACCCAGGCCATCACGGTCCTCTACAAGGAGGAGGCCGACGCCATCGCCGCCGGTCTGGACTGGTCGCAGTATCGTCCCGAGGAGCACGGTGCTCACGAGGAGGGCTGTGGTTGCGGCGAGCATGGCGACGATCACGAGTGCGGTTGCGGTCACCATCACGGCGAGGACCACGAGTGCTGCGGCGGCCACGGCCATGACGACGGCCATGAGTGCTGCTGCGGCCACCATCACGGGGAGTAGCGCCCATGAGCTGGACGTTCGTGGTGCTTGCGCTGGCGCTCTTTCTCTTTGCGATCTACATTGGCTTTTTGTGCGGCCAGTGGGCGTGCGAAAAGCGCGTGATCACCAAGCGCGACTACTGGATTGCCAATTTTGCAGGAGCGGCGGCAGTCGTCCTACTGACCTGGGTGTTCTCGCTGTTCCCGCTGGTGCAGTTTGCGCCGATCGGCTGGCTCGGCGGCTTTATCGCCGGTCTTAAGATGAGCTTTGGCGAGTCCGTCGGTCCGTGGCGCAAGCACGACGAGGTCTTTAACGTCAACAAGGCTCATCGCGCCGCCGCCGACGCGGGCGATGCCGAGGAACGCCGCCGTGCGCGTCGTAATGGCGCTGCCGACCGACAGCTCATCTCGGTCACCGATGACAGCAAGGGTGCTGGCAAGCACGCTAAGAAATAGTAAAAAGAGGTAACTATGGCAGAAAACAAAGACGAACAGCTCACCGACGAGGAGCTGGCACAGCTTCAGCTGGCAGAGGAGAACGAGAATGCCGTCGACCGTCTGGTCCAGGAGCTCGGCTGCCCCACGCGCCGCATCCGCCAGTTTGCCGCCCGTGTGCTGCACCTGCTCGCCGAGCGCGATCCGCAGCGCGTCGTGCCCTGCGTCCCCGCGCTGATCGAGGCGCTCGACCGCCCCGAGGCTCAGACCCGCTGGGAGGCCCTCGATGCCCTGACGGCGCTTGCCACCACCTGTCCCGAGCAGCTGGGCGATGCCTTTGAGGGCGCCGAGACCGCACTGTTCGACGAGATTTCCTCCACGCTGCGCTATGCCGCCTTCCGCCTGCTGTGCGTGTGGGGCGCCACGAGCGTCGAGCGTTCGCGCGAGGCTTGGCCCATCCTGGACGAGGCCATTCAGTGCTACCACGGCGACCTCGAGTATCGCGACATGCTCGGTTGCCTGTACGAGTTTGGCCAGGGCGAGATCGACGCCGAGGTCGCCGAGAAGCTTGCGCTGCGCCTTAAGTTCGATGCCGAGAACGGCAAGGGCAGCTATCTCAAGGCCCGTTCGAGCGAGATTTGCGAAATGCTTGTTAAACGCTTTGACCTTGATCTCTCCAAAAAGAAGAAGCGTGCTAGCGTTAAAAAATCTGACGACGCCGAAAACGAGGAGTAACAGATTATGGCGCACGATGTAGTCCTGATTCCCGGTGACGGTATCGGTCCCGAGATTACGCAGGCCATGCGCCGCGTGGTCGAGGCCACCGGTGTCCAGATCAATTGGAATGTCCAGGAGGCCGGTGCCGGCGTCATGGACGAGTTTGGCACGCCACTGCCCCAGCACGTGCTCGATGCGGTCGCCGAGACCAAGGTTGCCATCAAGGGTCCCATCACCACGCCGGTCGGCACGGGTTTCCGCAGCGTTAACGTCGCCCTGCGCTAGCACTTCGACCTGT
Source organism: uncultured Collinsella sp. (assembly GCA_938014285.1). Lineage (GTDB taxonomy): Bacteria > Actinomycetota > Coriobacteriia > Coriobacteriales > Coriobacteriaceae > Collinsella. Next base: position 3,606 of record CALLRY010000431.1, read on the forward strand.
ACGCCTGCGTGCGCCCCTGCCTGTCGCAGCCGGGCGACGGCTCGCGTTTCCGCGACGTCGACCTGGTCATCGTGCGTGAGAATACCGAGGACCTCTACGCCGGCATCGAGTTCGATGAGGACGCTGCCGAGGTCGAGGAGCTCTCGCAGCTTGTCGAGCGGTCGGGTCAGAAGACCTTCGCCGCCGATTCCGCCATCTCGATCAAGCCGATCTCCATCGCCAAGAGCCGCCGTATTGTGGAGTACGCCTTTGAGTACGCCCGCCGTTGCGGCCGCAAAAAGGTGACGGCCGTACACAAGGCAAACATCATGAAAGCGACTGACGGCCTGTTCCTGCGCGTTGCGCGCGAGGTGGCCGCCAACTATCCCGATATCGAGTTCAACGACAAGATCGTCGACGCCACCTGCATGGGCCTGGTCCAAAACCCCAACGACTTTGATGTCCTGGTGCTACCCAACCTGTACGGCGACATCGTGAGCGACCTGTGCGCCGGCCTGGTGGGTGGCTTAGGGATGGCCCCCGGCTCCAACATCGGTGCCGACTGCGCCATCTTCGAGGCAACGCACGGCTCCGCGCCCGATATCGCTGGCCAGGATATCGCCAACCCCACGGCCGAGATCCTTTCTGCTGCGATGATGCTCGATCACCTGGGCGAGAACGACGCTGCCAATCGCATTCGCGCCGCCGTATCTGCCACGCTCGACGAGGGCGAGCAGGTTACCGGTGACGTGCGCCGTGCCCAGACCGGTTCCGTCGAGGGCGCCGTGGGCACGCAGGCCTTTGCCGATGCCGTTATCGCGCACCTGGCCTAAGGTAGGCACGCTGCAAACGCCTAAATAGTACTTAAGTGTTTGCGTATAACCTAAGAATCAATACGCCCGGCGCTCTGTCGGGCGTATTCTATTGAGGACTATGTTTCCTAACAAGGAGTAACCGATATGGGTCTGATTCAAAAGAAGGACGAGAAGGACGAGATCGACGGCATCCAGATCATCGAGCGCGGCGAAGGCCCCGACGGTGACGAGGACGAGAAGATCGACCTGGTCGCCGGTACGTCTGCCGAGCACATTGCTGCCGGTACGACGGCCGAGGAGGAGGACGCCCGTCTGGAGGCTCAGATTGCCGCGGATGCTGCTGACGAGAATCTGATGCCCGAGGAGCAGGATGAGGACAACGACTCCGACTTGGACGACCACGCTTGCAAGCACAAGAAGACGATGATTGCCGCCTTTGTGGTCGCCGTCGTGATCGCTGCCGTGGTCGGCTTCTTTATCGGCAATGGCGGTTTTGGCGGCAAGGGCGTCGGCTCGGCGACCCTGACCGAGGACCAGCTCGATTCGACCGTGGCAAGCTATAGCTACAACGGCAAGAAGAGCGACATCACCGCGCGTGAGGCCATCGAGAGCCAGTATAGCCTCGACACCGTCAAGAACGACGACGGCAACTACACCGCTCCGTCTGCCGACGTTATCCTGTCCTACGTGCGCAACCAGATTCTGCTGGACGCTGCCGAGGACGAGGGCATTACCGTCTCTTCCAAGGAAATGAAGCAGTACGCCGAGGATTCCATCGGTACCTCCGACTACAAGACCATGGCCACGCAGTACGGCGTGTCCAAGGATCAGGCCAAGCAGATCGTCCGCCAGTCTGCGACGCTGCAGAAGCTCTACAAGAAGAAGGTGGGCGATAGCTCCGCAAGCATGCCGACCGCTCCGACCGAGCCTGCTGACGGCAACGAGGAGACCGCGAGCAAGGACTACGCCGACTACATCATCAACCTTGCCGGTGACGAGTGGGATAGCGAGAAGGGCACTTGGAAGGACGCCGACAGCACCTATGCCAAGGCCTTTGCCGACGATGCCTTTACGGCCGATAGTGCGACCTATAAGCAGGCCATGACCGCCTATTACACCGCCTACCAGCAGTATTCTTCGCAGGCTTCGAGCGCCAGCTCCAAGTGGACCGAGTATGCTAACGGCCTCTACGCCAAGGCCAACATCAGCATCTACGGCCTGTTTGCGTAAGGTTTGCCTGCACTACTGCGCGTTAGCCGATCTGCCTGATTTAGCCCGCTAGAACGGACAACGTTCTAGCGGGCTTTTTGCTGCCGAAACCACTGGGGTAGGCCTCGCGCCCGCGCAAGCGCTCCATTGTGTTTCCCTAATTCATCTGGGAAAACAACTGCAAACGATTGCAAGTAACCGGTGAGCGGTTGAAAACTACCGTTCACCGATAATCTCAAAACTGGTTCTAACTGGTATTAAGTCAAAAAGACCAATTCACACATCTTCACAATGACCTGCAATTTTTCTTCACGCTATTTTTAGCCGCCCTGCGTTGTTTAGACGCAGGAAAAGATCCGATCTTTTGCCAAAGCATTTCGAAACGGTTTCAAAACCGCAGGTAGAAGTGTTAACGACCGGTAAACGGTCGATTTATCACCGTGAACGGTGCAAAAACGTTTTACCGTATGAATCAACGGAAGCGGCCTCTTCTGGGGTGATATAGTGACAACAACACGTCACGTGGTTACTACCAGTTTAGAAACCACTGGTCTTTAAAGAACGCTTTCCAAGAAGCTTTAAGGGCGAGCGCCCGCTGGCTTCCGAAAATCATCGGACTCAGATTGTACACACCTTCGGAAGGGAAATTTGAATGGTTGGCTTTATTCTTACCGGTCATGGACAGTTCGCACCCGGCCTTGCAAGCGCTATCGCGATGGTTGCCGGCGACCAGCCTGCTTTTACCGTCGTTCCTTTTGAGGGCGACCAGGCCGCATCCTACGGTGAGGATCTCCGCGCCGCTATTACCGCCATGCGCGAGGAGTGCGATGGCGTGCTCGTCTTTACCGACCTGCTTGGCGGCACCCCGTTCAACCAGTCGATGATGATTGCCCAGGATGTCGACAACGTCGAGGTTCTGACTGGCACCAACCTTCCCATGGTTATTGAGCTTCTGTTCCTCCGCGGCAATGCCACGCTCGCCGAGCTTGGCGAGCAGGCCGTGACCGTTGGCCAGACGGGCGTCACCGCCCAGACGGTCGCATCCGTTGCCGGCTCCGAGGAAGAGGATATCTTCGGCGACGAGGACGGCATCTAATGGCCGATTTCGGAGCCAACGTCCTGAGCTCCTCGGTCGCCCTTTTAGGCCTGCTTGTCATCATGGGCTTGATTTACACCATCTGGTCGCAAATCAACATGAAGAAGAAGCAGAAGTACTTCAAGGAGCTGCACACCGAGCTCAAGCCGGGTCAAGAGGTTCTTTTCGCCGGCGGTATCTACGGAACCGTCAAAGGCATCGAAGGCGAGAAGGTCCAGATCAAAGTCCGATCCGGAGCCGTCGTAGATGTTTCGCGTTACGCGATTCAGGAGATCAAGTAACTGTCGTCAGCAAATAACGAAAGGAAGCTGATCAACATGGCAGAACCCAACATTCTTCTTACCCGCATCGATAACCGACTGGTTCATGGTCAGGTTGCCACCCAGTGGAACTCCACCCTGGGCTCCAACCTCATCCTCGTCGCCAACGACGACGTGGCGTCCAACACCATGCGCCAGAACCTCATGAAGATGGCCGCTCCCGCCGGCGTCGCTACGCGTTTCTTCTCTCTGCAGAAGACCATCGACGTCATTGGCAAGGCGAGCCCGCGCCAGAAGATCTTCATCGTGGCCGAAACACCGGAAGACGTGCTTACGCTCGTCAAGGGCGGTGTGCCTATAAAGAAGGTAAACATCGGCAACATGCACATGTCGGAAGGAAAGCGCCAAGTCGCCACCTCCGTCGCAGTTAACGACGAGGATGTCGCTGCGTTTAAAGAGCTGCAGGAATTGGGGGTGGAGTTGGAGATCAGGCGCGTTCCGAGCACGCCTGTTGAGGACACGAGCAAGCTCTTCTCGTAATCCTCGTGATCCACGTTGTCAGGAGTGAAACCCTGACGTTCTGTACGTGAAATCCAAAGTGCGTACATACATTTTGAAAGGAGGAGCAAGATGGAATACTCGATCATCCAGATCGCTCTGGTCTTCGTCGTCACGTTCATCGCGGCAATCGACCAGTTTGACTTCCTCGAGTCTCTCTATCAGCCCATCGTCACCGGCGCCGTCATCGGTCTTATCCTTGGCGACCTCAACACCGGTCTTCTCGTGGGTGGTACCTATCAGCTCATGACGATCGGCAACATGCCGATCGGAGGCGCTCAGCCGCCTAACGCCGTCATCGGCGGCATCATGGCAGCCATTCTCGCTATCGCCACGGGCCTCGAGCCCAACGCGGCAGTCGGCCTCGCCATTCCGTTCGCCCTGCTTGGCCAGCTTGGCGTTACCCTGGTCTTCACGCTTATGTCCCCGCTTATGTCCACGGCCGATAACATGGCTCACAACGCGGACACCAAGGGCATCGAGCGCCTGAACTACTTCGCCATGGCTCTGCTCGGCCTGATCTTCGCTGTCGTCGTCACCCTGTTCTTCATCGCTGGCGCTACCATCGGTCAGACCATCGCTTCTGCCATCCCGACTTGGCTGCAGACCGGTCTGTCCGCTGCAGGCGGCATGATGCGCTTCGTCGGCTTCGCCGTCCTGCTCAAGGTTATGATGAACCGCGATATGTGGGGCTTCTTCCTCATGGGCTTTGGCCTCGCGCTCATCACCGTTGCCAACGATTCGCTGGCAACCCCTGCTCTGCTCATCCTCGCTCTCATCGGCTTCGGCATCGCTTTCTGGGACTTCCAGCAGCAGACCGAGCTGAAGGGTGCAGCTGTTTCTGACGGAGGTGACTTCGAAGATGGCATCTAATGAGTATGTGATCCCGGAGCACTACGAGGATCTCACTCCTGCTCCGCAGCTCGACCAGAAGACCCTCAACAAGATGGCTTGGCGCTCCTGCTTCCTGCAGGCATCGTTCAACTACGAGCGCATGCAGGCCGCTGGCTGGCTCTACTCCATCATCCCCGGTCTGGAGAAGATCCACACCAACAAGAACGACCTCGCGGCTTCCATGAGCCACAACCTGGAGTTCTTCAACACCCACCCGTTCCTTGTCACCTTTGTTATGGGCATCGTGCTTTCGCTCGAGCAGAACAAGGTTGACATCCCCACGATCCGCGCCGTCCGCGTCGCCGCAATGGGCCCGCTCGGTGGTATCGGTGACGCCCTGTTCTGGCTGACGCTCGTGCCTATCACGGCCGGCATCACCTCCAACATGGCCATCAACGGCAACGCCGCTGCACCGATCATCTTCCTGGTGATCTTCAACGTCGTCCAGTTCGCTCTGCGCTTCTGGCTCATGAACTGGTCCTACAAGCTTGGCACCAGCGCTATTGACGCTCTGACCGCCAACATGCAGGCCTTCACGCGTGCCGCTTCCATCATGGGCGTCTTCGTCGTCGGTTGCCTGGTCGTCACCATGGGTGGCACCCAGATCAACCTCCAGATCCCCAACGGCACCACCCGTGGCCTCTCCGCTACTACCGTGATCGTCTCCGAGAAGGAGGCCGAGAACTTCACCGGTATGGAGGGCATCGATACCGAGACCGCTGAGGCCGGTACCATCGCCATGACCGATAAGGACGGCAACGCCCTTACCGCTTCCGATGCCGACGGCAACGCTGTCGAGTGCGGCGTCACCGATCTGGGCAACGGCATGGAGTCCGTTACCTACGGCACCGTCACCGAGGATCCGGTCAACTTCTCTGTTGCCGACACCCTCAACACCATCGTCCCGAAGCTCGTCCCGCTTATGCTTACGCTGCTGCTTTACTACATGTTCGCTAAGCACAGCTGGACCCCGACCAAGGGCATTCTCCTGCTCTTCGTCCTTGGCATCCTGGGCGCTGGCCCGCTTGGTCTCTGGCCGAGCATCTGGTAAGGCTCTAGCTTGAGGGGTGTGTCCCTACGCGGCTCACACCCCGACCCCTTAAGCCATGTGTATGTTAAAAGCCGCGTGCTCGAAAGAGCGCGCGGCTTTTGTTTTCTTAATGATTCGGGTGTGGCAGACAGATAATGCATAACACCCTAGGTAGTTAGCCGAATTCGAGCAAAAGGGAGGATAGGATGGCGATCGGAGCGCGTAAGCAACCGCTGTACGATCAGCTGGTCGATATTCTGACCGAAAAGATTGACCATGAATATCGCGCCGGTGACATGATTCCTTCCGAGCGCGAACTTTCGGAGCGCTATGGTCTCTCGCGCACTACGGTACGCCTGGCTCTGCAGGAACTGGAGCGTTTAGGACTGGTGGTTCGGCAGCACGGTCGCGGTACCTTTGTGACCGACCGTTCGGCAAAAGCAACCAATCTTATGCAGTCCTACAGCTTTACCGAGCAGATGCGCGCGATGGGTCGAGAACCCGAGACCACGATTCTCGAGTTTTGCGAGATGGAGGCCGATAAGAATCTGGCCGAGCATATGGGATTGCGCATCGGTGATCGCATTTTTAAGCTCAAGCGCCTTCGCTCTGCCGACAACATGCCCATGATGGTCGAACGCAGCTATCTACCGGTTCGTCAATTTCTGTCCCTAAAGCGACCGCTGCTGGAGCGTAAGCCGCTTTACGATGTGATTGAGCAGGACTTTCAGCAAAAGATTCGCGTGGCCGAAGAGGAGTTCTATGCGAGCATAGCCCGTCCCACCGATGCCCACCTTTTGGGAATTGTCGAGGGCTCGCCTGTGCTCGATTTGGTCAGGACTACGTATAACGAGTCAAACGAGGTAGTGGAGTACACACTCTCGGTTGCTCGTGCCGATCAGTTTAAATACAAGGTTTACCACCAGCGCAGTAACTAGTGCTCGCATCGTTTCCATATGGTGATTCTTTGCATTTAACTGGTTACTACCAGATAACCAACCGAAGTGTATAATTGCACGTCAGAGGATTACTTCTAGAGAGAGGTATTAGAAATGTTCGAGAAGAGTGTCGAGGAGCTCACCGAGCTCGGCGCCCAGATCACCACGGCCGAGATTGCTCAGCAGCCCGACCTTTGGCGTGATACGCTCAACATCTATCGCGAGAACAAGGAGGCCATCGAGGCCTTCCTGGCCGAGGCTCGCGCTATGGGCGAGGGCCGTCTGTCCGTTGTCTTCACCGGTGCCGGTACGTCCGACTACGTTGGCGATACCTGCGCTCCGTACCTGCGTCACGCTGGCAACACTGATCTCTACGACTTTAAGCCCATCGCCACGACCGACATCGTGAGCGCTCCGCGTGACTTCCTGCGCGCCGAGGATCCCACCCTCGTGGTTTCCTTTGCCCGCTCTGGCAACAGCCCCGAGAGCCTTGCCGCCGTTGCCGTTGCCAAGGAGCTCGTCCACAACGTCAAGTTCCTCAACATCACCTGCGCTCCCGAGGGCAAGCTCGCCGTCGAGTCTGCCGATGATCCCAATGCGCTGACGCTGCTCATCCCGCGCGCCAACGACAAGGGCTTCGCCATGACCGGTTCCTACACCTGCATGACCCTGCTCTCCACCCTTATTTTCGACACTGCCTCTGACGAGCAGAAGGCCGAGTGGGTCGAGACCATCGCCAAGATGGGCGAGGAGGTCATCTCCCGTGAGCCCGAGATCGCCGATTACCTGGCTGGCGACTTCAACCGCGTGACCTACTTGGGTTCTGGCTCCTTCGGTGGCCTTGCTCAGGAGAGCCAGCTCAAGATTCTCGAGCTCGCTCACGGTCTGGTCGCTACTTCCTACGACACCTCCATGGGCTATCGTCACGGACCTAAGTCCTTCGTCGACGATAAGACGCTCGTCTTCGTGTTCGTCAACAACGACGCCTACACCCGTCAGTACGACATCGACATCCTCAACGAGATCGGTGGCGACAAGATTGCTCAGCACACCGTTGCCGTTCAGCAGGATGGCGTTACCGTCTACGAGGGTGAGTCCTTCACCTTTAAGGGCTACGAGGCACTTCCCGAGGGCTACCTTGCTCTGCCGTTCGTGATGTTTGCCCAGGCTATCAGCCTGCTCAACTCCGTGCGCGTGGGCAACACGCCCGATACGCCGAGCCCCACCGGCACGGTCAACCGCGTGGTTAAGGGCGTGACGATTCACCCCTTCACCGCTTAATCGCGTCCCCCTGTAAGGGCGCCCGTCCGCTCATAACGGCGGGCGGGCGCTTTTTGTTTTCCGTGAGCTGGGTATAAGCATCACTACAGTCAACTGCTTTAGAAGCAAGGAGTGCATATGAGCACGTACGCAATTAAGGCTGACAAGTTCTTCTTGCCGGCAGGCCCGCAACTGGGCGGCTATCTTATGGTCGAGGATGGCGTCTTTGGCGCCTGGCAGGCCGACGAGCCCTCTTGCGAGATTAAGGACTACACGGGATCGTGGATCGCACCGGGTATGGTCGATACTCACATCCATGGCTTCTACAACCACTCAACTACCGATAACGATCCCGAGGGCATCGATATCAGCTCGACCGAGCTCGCCCGTCGCGGCACCACCAGCTGGCTGCCCACGACGTTCACCGATGGCGTCGAGCAGATCAAGGACGCCTGCGCCGCCATCGCTCAGGCGGACGAGGGTCGCGGCCCCGACTTCTGCGGTGCTCGCATTCAGGGCATCTACCTGGAGGGCCCCTTCTTTACCATGAAGCACGTGGGCGCGCAGAACCCCGCTTACCTGATCGATCCCTCCGAGGAGGTCTTCGATCAGTGGCAGGAGGCTGCGGGTGGTCGCATCGTTAAGAGCGCCATGGCGGCCGAGCGCGACGGTGCCGCTGCTTATGCGGCCGCTCTGAACGCCAAGGGCGTGGTGACCAGCATCGGTCACTCCGACGCCACCTACGATGAGTGCATCGCCGCTATCAACGCCGGTGCCAGCTGCTTTACGCATACCTATAACGGTCAGCGCGGGCTGCATCACCGTGAGCCCGGTGTCGTGGGCGCTGCCATGTCCACGCCCGAGACCTACGCCGAGATCATCTGTGACGGCAAGCACGTTAACCCTGCCGCCATCAAGGCGCTGCTGCAGGCAAAGGGCTGGCAACACACGGTGCTCATCACTGACTGCCTGGGCTGCGGCGGCATGCCCGAGGGCAGCTACACCAGTGGTGGCATGGACGTCATCATGAAGGACAACCTGTGCTGGCTCGCCGACGGCAAGAGCATTGCTGGCTCGGTGCTCACGCTTGCCCAGGGCGTCAAGAACATCGTCGACTGGGGCATCGCCAGCGCCGATATCGCCATTCGTATGGCAACCGAGGTGCCGGCACGCTCCGCGCACATCGAGGATAAGTGCGGCAGCATCATGCCGGGTCGCGACGCCGACTTTGTCGTGTTCGACCATGAGCTCACCCTCGTCGAGACGTATGTTGGCGGCCAGAGCGTCGGCAACGCCTTTACCGAGTAACGATAGAAAAAGACGGCGGGCCCGAATCTGCTCGGACCCGCCGTATGGGTTAAACGCTCAAAAGCACCTTAACAGTTACAGCTTGTTAGCGATCTTCTTTGCCGTGCGCTTGACGCCGGCCACAAGACCCCCCGCGGGATGCTCCTTTTCGTATGCTAGACGCTTCTCGCGCTTGGCGTACTCTTCGACGATGATATCGCCGTACTCATCTTCGATTTTGTCGAAGAAATCGACAGCTCCCTTAATCTCTTCGGCAGTTGGGTGCCCCTTCTGGACACCGCCGGTGAGTTTGAACGGCCCCCACGTATCAAAGCCGGGACAGCCGTAGACGCCCATAAAGATGGCCTGCCTCATGCGGCAGATGCCATCGATATCCTTGCCGTACCACTTGTTTTTGCCACCGTAGGTCATAAGGCCAAACACCTTGTCCTGCGGCCGCAGCACGTTCGTGAGCACGCGGAGTAATAGATGCCCGTGGCGACGCCGATCAGATGATATTCGTGCAGGTCGGGGTACTCGTTTTTACCGAGTGACTTCACGTCGAGGGTATCGATTTCGGGGTGCGCCTCGACGATGGCGTCCACGAGCTTTTTCGTATTGCCGTGGTGGCGTGAGGCATAAAGGATGATGGTTCGCATAAGAAGGCCTTTCAGCTGTAATTGCATCAATGTCTGTATGGTACCCCGTTGCATGGCTGGGAAACCGGACGCATCGATGAACGTGCGGGTTTGTCCTTTGGTCAGGGCCGAGACGGGTTCTTGCGAGCAAAAAGCAGTTGTTCGAAAGGATGGACAATGGAATACGCTCTCTCCAACGATTCGATTTCTATCAAGGTCTCCACGACCGGTGGTTCGTTTACCTCGATTGAGGCTGGAGGTCGCGAGTACTTGTGGCAGGGCGATCCCGCCGTGTGGTCCGGCCAGGCACCGATTTGCTTCCCGATTTGCGGAGGTTTGCGCGATAACAGCGCCATGACGTTTGCCGGACATCATGTGAAGCTCGCCCGCCATGGGTTTGCGCGCAAACAGGAGTGGAAGCTGCTGAGCCAGAGCGAGAACGAGCTGGCGATGTGCCTGGCTTCGGAGGATAACGCCGCGCTGCTGAGCGATTATCCGTATCCGTTTAAGCTTGTCGCCCGCTATACGCTCGAGGACGCCGCCGTGCGCGTCTCCTATGAGGTTACCAACGAGGGCACCGAGGACATGCCTTTCTTTATCGGTGGACACCCCGGCTTTAGGTGCCCGCTCGATGAGGGCGAGGCCTATACGGACTACGAGTTGCGTTTTGAGAAAGACGAGGCTGCTGAGCTTTGCACTGCCGTCCCCTCGACTGGCTTGATTGACGTGACCAACCGCTCCAAGAACCCCATGGTGGGAAAGACGCTGCCTCTGTCACATGAGCTCTTCGATTTTGCGGAGACCATCTTTGACGTGCTCGAGAGCCGTCAGGTCACGCTTTCCAAAAAGGGCGAGGACAAGGGTGTTCGCCTGAGCTTTGAGGGCTTCCCGTACCTCATTGTGTGGAGCAAGCCCGAGGGTGATTTTGTGGCAGTTGAGCCCTGGGGCGGTCTTTCGACCTGCTCCGATGAGGACGACGTGCTTGAGCACAAGCGCGGCTGCCTTATCGCCAAGCCCAAAGAAACCATCGTGCGCTCGTTCACAATCGAGATTCTGTAGTCGCATGTAGCCAATTCGTTTTGCAAGGCATAAGGAGCCTGCGAGATAAGGAGCTAGAAATGATCCTCACCGTTACGATGAACCCGTCCGTCGATACGCGCTATCAGCTCGATGAGCTCATTATCGACGACGTCAACCGCGTGACGCCCGAAAAGACCGCCGGCGGTAAGGGCCTCAACGTGGCCCGCGTCCTGGGCCAGCTGGGCGACGATGTCGTGGCAACCGGCCTGCTTGGTGGTCATATGGGCGCCTATATGGCCGAGCTCATGGATGCCAACGGCATTAAGAATGATTTTGTGCCCATCAAGGGCGAGACTCGCATCTGTCTCAATATCCTTCATGCTGGCAACCAGACCGAGTTGCTCGAGAGCGGCCCGACGATTGCCCCCGAGGAACTCGATGCCTTTACCGCCAAGTTCGCCGAGCTTGCGAGCAAGGCCGATGTCGTTACCATCTCGGGTTCGCTGCCCCGCGGCGTCGAGGCGGACTACTACGCCAAGATCACGGGCATTGCAGAGAACGCCGGCGCCAAGGTGCTGCTCGATACCTCGGGCGCCTCGCTCGAGGCTGCGCTCAAGTCCGAGGTCAAGCCTGAGCTGGTTAAGCCTAACCTGACCGAAATTAACGGCCTTCTGGGCACGAGCTTTACCACCGACGATGTGGACGAGCTCCGTTCCGCGCTCGCCTCTGACGCCCGCTTCTCCGATATCCCCTGGGTCGTCGTATCCATGGGCGCTGCCGGCTCAGTTGGCTTCCACAATGGCCGTGCGTTCCGCGCCAAGACCCCCGATATCCCCGCCGTTAACGCTACGGGCTCTGGCGATTCGACCATTGCCGGCTTCGCACATGCGATTGCTGCCGGCGCCGACGACGAGACGGTGCTGCGTACCGCCAACACCTGCGGCAAACTCAATGCCATGGATCCCATGACCGGCCATCTGGTCATGGACCGTTGGGACGAGGTCTACAACGGCGTTGTCGTGACCGAGCTGTAAGAGCTTGGGCGTCTGCCCCGGCATCGGTTGCCAGCTCATGTCGACGACAAGTGCAGTAGCATTATGCCGGGGCGCGACGCCGACACTGTCGTGTTCAATCCCGACCTTACCCTGGTCGAGACGCATGTGGGTGGCAACAGCGTCGGTAATGCGTTTGCCGAGTAGCCGCCAAAGAAACGATCCGAGAGGGGATTTAGATGATTTACGGTGCATTGGGCGATATCGAGGAGTACCGTGGAATGCTCAAGGGCCTCGACGTGCTGATCGACTGGCTCGAGGAGAACGATCCGGCGAAGCTCGAGGTCGGCAGCCATTCGATTCTGGGCGACAAGGTCTTTGCGAACGTCATGGCTCCCACGACGCGTCCCGAAGCCGAGGCTCACTATGAGACGCATCAGCGCTATCACGACCTGCAGATCGACGTCGAGGGTCGCGAGGCCTTTAAGGTTGCCACGGGCAGCCTGACGCTGGTTCAGGAGTTTGACGAGAAGGACGACTACGATCTGGTCGATTCCGACGCCTCGATCGCCGGCGATCTTGCTGACGACAAGTTTGCGCTGTTTGTTGCCGGCGAGCCTCACATGCCCACGCTCGAGTTCCCGGGCGATGGCGCGCAGCCGGTCAAGAAGATCTGCTTTAAGCTGCTTGCAGACGCTTACTGGGAGGAGTAACGAGCCGCTCGGCTGAGCTGCTCGTTTTGCGAGCGTTATCCCTTGGAGGAACGCGCTTGGGCCCCGCTGATCGCGGTTCCTTTGGGGATTGCGGTTGGCGGGGATTTCTGTTTTTGAGTAGGGGAGTTGAGGCCGTTACGATACGTGGATTGGCGGAAGCGCGCCCGAAATCAGCAACAAAAAAGCCGCCCGAAGGCGGCTATCTTGTGCAATGGAGCCAGCGACCGGGCTCGAACCGGTGACCCCCGCTTTACGAGAGCGGTGCTCTACCAACTGAGCTACGCTGGCGGCCATGTGATGGCGCAACTGAGGCGTCAACGGCTGTCTATGATACGGGACATCGCAAATCCGCGCAAGTGTTCTGACGGCTTTTCTCACTTTAAATGCACTAATATTGGAGACGCGATGTCTTGCTCTTACGGGTCTCAAACAGAATGGGGCAGCGATGACTCAACCCAAGATTCTTCTCGCACGCATCGACGACCGTTTCATTTACGGACAAGACGTTGAGCTGTGGAACGAAGCCGTGGGTTCCAACCTTGTCCTAATCGTCAACGATGAGATCGCGGCAGATTCGCGCCAATGGGCACCCATGAGGGTGGCGGCGCCAGAAGGCGTTTGGACGCGGTTTTTCTCGGTGCAAAGGACCATCGACGTCATTCATACCGCAACGCCTCGCCAATTGATTCTGATCATGGTGGCCTCACCCTCCGATGCGCTCGCGCTGGTTAAGGGCGGTGTGCCGATCACCAAGATCAGCATTGGTCATATGCAGGCAGGGGAGGGCAAGCGTCCCGCAACGCCCGCAGTTGCCGTAGACGACACAGACGTCGCTGTTCTCAGAGAGCTGCAAAAGCTCGGCATAGAACTAGAAATCCGCTATCTCCCCAGTTCCGCCCCCGACCCCATCGGCAATCTGTTCAACTGATCCCTTGGGGACGGAGGAAAACGGATCATTTTGCCTTCGTAGGGGATCTGTGTGGCGCTGTCCGCCAAAACTATGCCGGTTTACTACGATGAATTGCTTATCGCCGAGCATGCCAAATTTGCAGAGAATAAAACCGCAGGTAGACGAGTTGCTAATTTTTTATAAACCAGCGCGTGGTCGGACATAGTGGGTTCATCGTAGTAATTCGGCATAGTTTTGTTATGTCACCAATTCGGTGGCATCGAAAAGAAGGATTTAGGCATGAAGCAGCGCCCGTTGGCGGTGGTGCCGGCGGGCGTTGCTGTGCGAGATGTCGCGTTGTGGGCCTAGTGCCTCATAAAGTGGTATTCGATCATATTGCTGTAGGGGTGACCCGGACCCACAATGCCCTGCGGGAACAGCGGCTGGTGCGGCGTGTCGGGGTACATCTCGGCCTCGAGGGCAAAGCCGGCGCCCCAGCCATAGTTGGCATCGTCCTTGGCGTGCTCGTCGCCCAGCCAGTTGCCGGTGTAGAGTTGCACGCCCGGGGCGGTGGTGTAGTAGTCCAGCTCACGACCGGTCCACATCTCCTCGACATGTAGGGCGCGACGCAGGTTGCGGCCGTACTGATAGCCATCGATGCACAGGCAGTGATCGTAGCCACGGGCCTGCTTAATCTGCGGGTCGTCGGCCTCCATGCCGGGTGCGACGGGGCGCAGCTCGCGAAAGTCAAACGGTGTTCCCTCGACCGGAGCGATTTCGCCGGTGGGGATGTTCTGCTCGTTAATGGGCAAGTAGTGGGCAGCGTTGGCGATAAAGAAGTGCTCACAGTCCATGCCGGCGTTATGGCCGGCAAGGTTAAAGTACGTGTGGTTGGTCATGGACACGTAGGTGGCGCGGTCGCTCTCGCAACCATACTCGATGCGGAAGACGCCGGTGCGCGTAACGGTAAACACAGCCGTAAAGATTCGGTTGCCGGGCAGGCTCAGCTCGCCATCCTTAAGCGAGGTGGTCATGCGCACGGCGTTGTGAGTCTCGTCGAGCTCAACGTCCCATACGCGCTTGTGCAGACCATGCTCAAGATCGCTGTGCAGGTTGTTGACGCCTTCGTTGGCCGGCATGTGCCAGTCCGTGCCGTCGATGGTGATCGTGGCGCCCGCGGTGCGGTTTGCCACGGGGCCGATGGTCGCGCCAAAGCAGGCGGGG
>CALLRY010000432.1:0-5957 GCA_938014285.1 uncultured Collinsella sp.
CTAATCCTAAAAGACCGCCCGCAACTAAAAGCACAACGTTGATGATTGTTCCCAAGCCCGGCATGAGCCCTCCTGTATTGATGCCAACGTGGCAATCGTAGCAGAACGAAATGCGAGGTACATCGCGACTCATCTAATACGTTATATAAGGGGTATTAGGAATGATGCGCAGCATTTAAGCCTCAGGTGGTTGTCGGGACATAGGGATAGTATTCAAAGCGCAGTGTCATAAGCCGCTGCGGGGATTCAATAGCCGCGGCGATGATATTGGCATCGCGGGCACGATCAAACCCTTCGAGTTCGATCTGATACGAGACGTCTTGCATAATGTCCAGACGTCGCCAGGCTAGAAGTGTGTCGCCATCGAATTCCAGGGTCTTGCTTCCGTTTGCGGCAACGGCGTATAGACGCAGCTTGGCGGTGGTTGCAGGGTCGACAACTGTGACCTTTTTAATTTCGTTTCGAGTATTCTTGGCGCCCAACAAGGTGAGCAGTGTTGGGGCCACGACCTCGCCCGATGGCAAAAAGACGACTTCGATGGATTCAGGAAATGCGATGATAGCCGACTTGCGGACGGGCTGATTGGCGGCGGCAACTTCGATGTTCGCAGCGTCGATGACCTCTGTGTGGTCGAGCGCGGCAAGCACGCAGCAGTTACCTTCATCGATCTCTTGAGGATCAGCAAGCCCCAGGCTGTCCGCGAGCTCGGGATTGTTTGGATCGGCAGCGGGCTCATTCGGTGCTTCGAGAGAAGCTGGGACGCTGTTTGTCGGCGATGGCGTGTCGCCCGCACCTGCTTCTTTGACCGCGCTCTCCTCTTGTATGGTTGTGTTGATGGGCTCGTCGTTTGAGGGGAGCGTCTTGGCGTCAAGCGCGGAGGGGAGAATTCCGATGGCTCCGGATCCGTTCCACTCCATTTCGAGAAGCGCCGGGTCGGCAAGAATGCATTGCCTGCTTTGCGCGTGGGCATCGATTTCAATAGGGCCTGCCTCTATCCCTCGTGTAAGGCTGAGTGATCCGGCTGGCTTCTCGAAATGAGCGTCTGTGTCTTTGGCGCTGACGGCGTAGAACAGCAGGGACGCTTCTCCCGCCGCGATGGCATCGGTGCCGGCTTTGGTCAGCCGCAACGATGCCGTGAATGAGAGGGTGGGCTGCGCATCGTCTGCATTCGCGGCGGCGCAGCCCAGACATATACCGCCTCCTTTCTCAAAAAACGTACCGTCGAAGGCGACCTTCGCTCCGTTCGCCGAGTCATCGACCGAAGCGATGTCGATGCGCAGCTCTAAATTGCATGGATCGCCATCTGCATCGAGCACAACCGAGCGCCACGTGCAGACGGCGCACCCCGCCTGGGAGCCGTTTGCCTTGTTCGAACGCTTGATATCCACGACTATCGAGCCGTCCGTATTACGACGAAGGCATCCCGAGGTTGAGATCGCGGCCTGTGCGATCGAAAAACGCTTGCACGCAATGGCGCTCGACGGATTTGGTGCGGAACTTAGGGCTGCTGGTAAGGAGTCTGCCATGACGGGAGTCGCCCAAGCGGCGACAGGCGTTCCGGTTGCGAGCGCGCCGCAGAGTGCGACGACGGGCAAAAGGTTCTTCGATGCCATGGGGTCTCCTTAGCTAATTTTGTGCGGCCTGTCCGTGTTTTGTTTCTGGCTGCGTTTGATGTGCAGGCCGAGGCCGGCGGTTCCCGCGCCTGCTGCTGTGGCGCCTGCTGCCAAGAGCCATCGTCCATCGCCTGTCTGCGCCAATGGTTCCTCGCGGTCGCCGCGGTCGAGCCCCGAGAGGTCGATCGTCACTTGCGTGGCGGCCTGCGCCTGTTCTTGCTGGGCAAAGGCCATGGCTGGGCCAAACGCTAGGATGCTGACGGCGGCGGCCAGGGCGACGGCCTTATGCCGTGTGCGCACCGGGCTCGACCGTCCAGGTGATCGTTGCAACCTGATCGCCTTCGCCGGTTACGTGGAAGATATCGCGCGTGACGCGGGCGACGTTTCCGCTTGTCTTGAGCTTAATTTTGTCCGTGCCGCCGGCAATGCCCTGGTAGCCCATGTCGAAGGCTGCATTCTTGGAAAGATCGAGGCCTGTCCCCTGCGTTGCGGCACTGGCGTTCTGGAGTGCGCCGTCGGGGCCGACCTTAAAGTCGATGGAGTTCTGCGCGGTTCCGGCCTTGGCGTCGGCGGCAATGGTCCAGGTGTTCATGGCGTCGATTTTCATGTTGGTGACATGGATGCCGTAGGCCGAAAGATTGTCGATGGTGATCGCGTCTTCTGAGGGACCCTGAAGCGTGCCGTCGGCTTGGGCGACGAAGGGAATAACCGTCGGTGCGTTGAACTTGATGTTGTCGATCTCGGTCTTGACCATTACCTTCGTGGTTCCAACACGCCCGGCTGCCATAGCTGGCGTCGGGGCGGCGCCCATTGCGAGCGCGAGCGCGAGCCCTGCACCCACGACGAGCGCTCTGGCTCCGTTCATATTCCTGGTGATGTCCATGGTCGTTCCTTTCTATTCGCCGCGGGCCGTCCCCGCGATGATTGGACAAATGCTGGTGAATCGCGTGCGGTGCCGCGTCGACCGGAAAGCTAGTTCTCGGCTTGCTCAACCCGTACCTTGACGCGTGTCGGGTTGCCGTGGCTGTCATAGGTCTTGGCCTCAAGCGCCTGGATCTCGATGTACGCCTCACCTTCCTCGATGTCGCCGGCGGGGCACGTCTCGATTGTCTTGCCGGTCTCGACCACACCGGATTCGTACATGGTCTCGTCGTTTTGGATGACGCGGAATCGCTGGGGAAATTTATTGTCTTGGACGTTTTGCACGTTGACGCGCAGTTTGCCGTCCTCCTGCAACTGAGCGACCGGCGCGACCGAAATCGTCATCATGTTGTCGCGGACGATGGCGTCGAGCTCATCTTGGATTTCCTGGCGCGTTTTGCCCTCGGCCGTCGTAACCGAAGCGCCCGCCTCGGGTACGGGCTGCGACTGCCAAACGTATAGTCCTACGGCGACAAGGGCACAGACGATGGCCAAGCAGGCAACGATGAGCTTCTTGCGACGACCCAGGCCTGCAAAGTGGGGTGGCTTCTTCGCGCTCATGCGGCATCCTTGGCGGTATAGATGCGCGCAAAGGTGGACGGGTCCGCTCCAAAGAGCATGTGAAGCATCAGACGGCGCGAGTAGACGAGCTCGTCGAAGTCGGGAGGGAGCTCGATGTCGTGGATATGCGCGATGTGGTGGGCGAGCGCCGAGAACGACTCGGGGTCGCAGATCACATCGGTGGTAACGTGGTAGACCGTCGTATCGGGGAATGCCTCTTCGTCGAAAGGCAGGAGATGGGGATCGTCGTCGACTTCGATGGCGATGCCGTACTGGGGCCAGTAATATGCCATGGGAACCTCCCTGCTTCTGGGCCAAAACTTCTATCGGTTTTGGCTGTCGACGCCGACCTTATCAGCCGCTACTTGACCAATTTCTGACCAAATGCTTGACGGATTGGCGTCTCCGCAGGTAAAAGGCGGCAAAAAAACTCCAACTTTTTTCGAGCGACAATCGCGCGGTCGGCGACGGCGGGGCCATATGTGTCAAAAGCATCGTCTGCCGAGGAAATCAAGCCGCTCGCCGAATTGCACGAACGTAAAAAACGCCAATTATGGAGACGGTCTCGAACACGTCGACGAAACGATGCGGTAACATCTCCCTGCAAACACTGTAGTTAGCTAAAGGGGGAGTTCGCGTGTCTGCAACCATCAAACCCTTCACCGACGAGTTCGAAGAGTATGGCCGCGATGAATCTCGCGCATCGGGCGAGGCCTCGAGCATCTCGTTTCCGACAACGGAAAACGAGGTCCGTGCCATTTTGGAAAAGCTCCATGCCGAGCGTGTTCCGGTAACGGTTCAGGGCGCCCGAACCGGCCTTGCCGCCGGCGCCGTGCCCCACGGCGGGCATATCCTCAATACTTCCCGTATGAATCGCTATTTGGGCCTTCGCCGCGATGAACAAGGCCAATTTCTGCTGCGCGTGGAGCCGGGCGTTGTGCTCTCGGAGCTGCGCAAGCAGCTGAGCAAGAAGGTGCTGCCGACCGCTGGTTGGGACCAGGCATCGCTTGAGGCCTACGAGGAGTTCCAAGAGACTCCCGAGCAGTTCTTTCCCACCGATCCCACCGAGGCGTCTGCCTGTCTGGGCGGCATGGCGGCATGTAACGCCTCCGGTGCCCGCAGCTACGCCTACGGCCCCATGCGCCCACATATCACGGGACTCCACGTCGTGCTGGCTGATGGCGATTTGCTTGAGCTTCGGCGCGGCGAGGCTTTTGCCCAGGGCCGCCACCTGTCGCTCGTGACGGCAGCGGGCCGTACACTCGAGCTCGATCTTCCCGGCTATACCATGCCCAAGACAAAAAATGCTTCGGGCTATTTCGTTGCTGACGATATGGATGCCATCGATCTGTTTATCGGTGCGTGTGGCACAATCGGTGTCATCACCGAACTCGAGATTGCCCTGCAGGTGGCACCCGCGGTCGTTTGGGGCGTGAGCTGCTTCTTCGACAGCGAAGACAAGGCCGTGTCCTTCACCGATTCTGTGCGTCCCGTCCTGTCCCATGCGGCTGCCATCGAGTACTTCGATGCTGGCGCCCTGGATATCCTGCGTCGTCAGCGTGAGCAGTCGACGGCGTTTGCCTCGCTGCCTGCGCTCGACAAAGACGCCAAGGTCTGTGTCTACGTGGAGCTCGACTGCGACGACGAAGCCCAGGCGACTGAGGAGCTGTATCACTTGGGGTGGGTACTGGAGCTTGCGGGCGGCAGTGACGATGCGACATGGGTCGCGCGCACCGAGGTCGATCGCGAGTGTCAGCGATTCTTCCGCCATGCGGTGCCCGAGAGCGTCAACATGCTCATCGACGAGCGCCGCCGCATGGATCCCACCATCACCAAACTGGGTTCGGACATGTCGGTGCCCAACGCGCACTTGGCCGATGTTATCGCCCTCTATCGCCGCACGCTGGCGGAAAGTGGGCTTGAATCTGCCGCCTGGGGGCATATCGGTAACAACCATCTGCATGTGAACATTCTGCCGCGCGATGCGCAGGATTATCGCCGCGGCGGAGAACTCTTTGCCCAGTGGGCTTCCGAGGTCACGGTCATGGGCGGCGCCGTCTCCGCAGAACACGGCGTCGGCAAGATCAAGGCGGGCTTCTTGGAGACGATGTACGGTCACGAGGCCATGGTCGAGTCGGCGCGGCTCAAGCTCCAGCTCGATCCTGACGGGCAGCTGGGTCGCGGTAACCTGTTTTCGGAGAAGCTCTTGGATGAGCTCGTCCAGAAAGGGGGCGCGTGAAGATGAGCGATTTCCATATGGTGGTGTGCGTCAAGGCCGTGCCGGGCAGCACCGAGGTCAAGATGGACCCCAAGACCAATACCATCGTGCGCGATGGCAAGCAGGCGGTCATTAATCCCTTTGACGCGAGTGCTTTGGAATGCGCGCTGGCGCTGAAGGACGACTTTATCGGCTTTGGCATGGATGTGCGCGTGACGGTGGTGTCGATGGGCATCCCCGCGACCGAGTCACTGCTGCGCGACTGCATCGCCCGCGGTGCCGACGACGCGCTGCTGCTGACCGATCGCGCCTTTGCAGGTGCCGATACCCTGGCAACCACCTACGCCCTCAAGTGCGGCATCGAAGCGCTCGACGAGGACTTCGACCTGCTCATCTGCGGCAAGATGGCGGTGGATGGCGATACGGCCCAGATCGGTCCCGAGCTTGCCGGTGCCTTTGAGATTCCCTGCGTGACCGACGTGAGCTGCGTGCAAAGCGCGGGCTTTACGACGTGTGGCTCGCTGGCGCTCGTTCACGGATGCGATGCCGGCGAGGAGACGGTGTATCTTGAGATGCCGTGCGCGATGACGACTGCCAAGGAGATTGGCCAGTTGCGTATGCCGAGTATTGCCGGTATTCGTGCG
>CALLRY010000433.1:0-2088 GCA_938014285.1 uncultured Collinsella sp.
TGCGCGCTGCGGTAAAGAACCAGACCGAGCTCGGCAAAAAGGCCAAGGGTTACATGGATGCGGGCGACCTGGTTCCCGATAGCCTGATCATCGACCTCATGGACGAGCGCTTGCGCGAGCCCGACTGCGAGAAGGGCTTTATTCTCGACGGCTTCCCGCGCACCACGGCCCAGGCTGTGGCCCTCGACGACATGCTGGTCCGTCTCGAGCGCCCGCTCGATGCCGCCCTGCTCGTTGATGTTGACCCCGAGGTCATCATCAAGCGTCTCACCGAGCGTCGCTGCTGCAAGGAATGCGGCTACATCGGTACCGCTGCCGACGCCACCTGCCCGAAGTGCGGCGGCGAAATGTATCAGCGTGATGACGACAACGAGGCCACGGTTCGCAACCGCCTCGACGTCTACGCCAAGAGCACGAGCCCCCTTATCGACTACTACAAGGGTAAGGGCCTGCTGAAGAGCGTTGACGGCGATCGTCCGGTCGACACCGTCTATGTCGACGTGAAAGCTCAGCTTGGCCTGTAGTTCGGGATTTCGAACACGTTTCTTCAAAGAGTACCCCTTTATGCAAAGGACCCCGTTTCCTGAACGGCAAAAGAAGTGAATCAAGCGGCCCGGCTGAGCCTGTACTCGACCGGGCTGCTTCCGTCCAGGCGCCTCTTGATGCGCACGTTGTTGTACCAGTCGATGTACTTCTCCAAATCCCTCTCGAAGATATCGGGGTCGTCTCCCTCCCAATCGTAGTAAAGCTCGGTCTTGACCATCGAGAAGAAGTTCTCGGCCTTCGCGTTGTCGAGGCAGTTCCCCTTGCGGGACATGGACTGGGCAATCCCCATCCGCTCGAGCGCGAGCCTGTAGGCGGGCATCTGGTACTGCCAGCCCATGTCCGAATGCAGCAACGGAGCATCTTCGCCATTGAGCCTGCCCTCGAGGCCCGCCAACATCTCGAGGACCATCTTCATGTTCGGGGACCTGGATATCGAGTAGGCGACGACCTCGTCGTTGTAGAGGTCAACCACGGGCGAAAGGTAGAGCTTGGTGCCGCCCACCTTGAATTCGGTGACGTCGGTCACCAGCTTGGTCATCGGGTCCTCCGCCTCGAAGTCGCGGGCCAGCAGGTTCGGGGAGGACTTGCCGACCTGGCCCATGTAGGAGCGGTATTTCCTGCGTCTGCGGGTCCGGCACAGCAACCCCTCCTCGCGCATGACCTTGAGCACCGTCTTGTCGGCGATGCGAACGCCGGTCGCTTTGCGCAACGTGTCGGCAACGCGTCGGTATCCGTATCTGAACTGGGATTTCTTGCATATCTCCACTATGGCCGGCCGCTCGGTCGCCTGCCTGTCTGAGGGAGGGTTCGCCTCGTGGTAGTAATAGGTGGAACGCGGCATCCCGATGAGCTCCAAGAGCGTGGAGAGCGGATATTCCCGCCTCAGCGACTTCACTATCTCGTGCTTCCGCCTGCTGCCGAGAGGGCCGTCGCCGAGGCGGCCATTCGTTTTAAGATCTCCACCTCCATCTCGAGGCGGGCGCACCGCTGCTCGAGGGTCTCCTCGCTCGCGGGCTCCTTCCTCCTTCGCCCCGACGGGTGGACGGCGAGGGCGTCGTCGCCTCCCTCTCGGTACCGCTTCACCCAGTCTCGTATCTGCGCGCTGTTGCGCACGCCATGCTCGAGAGCGAGGGCTTTGTAGTCACCCTCGCCGCGGAGATAGGCTTCGACGACGCGAAGCTTGAACTCCTGGGGATAGCGGTTGTTCTTCCTCGGCCTGTCTATGGCCCCGACGCCGCCTTGGTCGATCCTCTCCCTCCAAAGCTTCACGGTTGACTTCGTAAGGCCAAACTCATGCTGCAGCATGGCGATGGTCGCGCCGTCGGCGTACCTGTCCGCAAAGCGCTGTTTGAACTCGGCAGAGTAATCCTTGCTCAGCAAATCAAACCCCCTAACGCAGAAGACCCCTATAGGAGAAGCAGAACATTGTCTGTCCAACTATAGGGGTTCACTGTAGATTTGGGGCGCAGTTCAAGACGGCGGGCCCCTCTTTTTGTCTCCGGGACGGAAAAGAAGGCCCGCGGGGCGCGATCGCTCTTGGGC
>CALLRY010000434.1:0-1710 GCA_938014285.1 uncultured Collinsella sp.
CGGCATGACCGGCACCGCCATGACCGAGGATGCCGAGTTCCGCGAGATCTACAAGCTGCCCGTCGAAGTCATCCCTTCCAACAAGCCCGTGCAGCGCGTGGATCACGAGGACCTGGTGTACCGTACCATTCAGGCCAAGTACAACGCCGTCGCCGACGATGTCGAGCGACGTCACGCCAAGGGCCAGCCGGTCCTGGTGGGCACCGTCTCCATCGAGAGTTCCGAGAAGCTGTCCGCCGCCCTTACCAAGCGCGGCATCGCACACGAGGTCCTCAACGCCAAGCACCATGAACGCGAGGCCCACATCGTTGCCCAGGCCGGACGCTACGGCGCCGTGACCATCGCTACTAACATGGCCGGTCGTGGTACCGACATCCTGCTGGGCGGCAACCCCGACGAGCTGGTGCGCGAGCGCCTGGAGTACGAGGGCCTGACCATGGAGGATGTGACGCCCGAGCAGCTCGAGCAGTTTAACGCCGAGGCCAAGGAGACTTGCAAGGCCGAGCGCGAGCGCGTGCTTGCCGCCGGCGGCCTGACCGTCATCGGCACCGAGCGCCATGAGTCCCGTCGTATCGACAACCAGCTGCGCGGCCGTTCCGGCCGTCAGGGCGATCCGGGCGAGACCCAGTTCTACCTGTCGCTCGAGGACGACCTCATGCGCCTGTTCGGCGGCGACAAGATGGACCGCGTCTCCAAGATGATGGTCACGGCCGACATGGGCGACGACATGCCCATCCAGCACAAGATCATCTCCAAGGCCGTCGAGAGCGCCCAGCACAAGGTCGAGAGCATCAACTTCTCCATGCGTAAGAGCGTCCTTGAGTACGACGACGTCATGAACAAGCAGCGCCGGGTCATCTACGCCGAGCGCAATAAGATTCTGGACGGCAAGGACCTGACCGACCACATCACCGAGGTCATGCACGACACCGTGTACCGCTGCGTGCAGGAGTTCTGCACCAAGGACAGTCACGATGGCGAGCGTGACCTGGAGGGCCTGCGCAAGTGGGTTGTGGAGCTCACCGGCCACATCGATACGCCGAAGTTCCCCGACGAGGATTATGAGGCCCTGGCCGCCGATGTCCTGGCTTACGTAGAGAAGTGCTACAACATGAAGGCCGAGCGCTTGGGTGAGGACCTGATGCGCGAGCTCAACACCCAGGTCATGCTGCGCGTCATCGATACCCGCTGGATGAACTACCTGCAGGAGATGGACTACCTCAAGACCGGCATCGGCCTGCGCGGCTTTGGCCAGCGCGACCCGCTGGTTGAGTACAAGACCGAGGCCTACGGCGCGTTCCAGATACTCGTCGATACCATGTACGAGGATTACCTGCGCACGGTTCTGCGTATCGAGATCAAGGCTGCCCCGCGTGCTGTGGAGCACAAGGAGGAGCCCGCGCTCGAGGGCGCGCGCTTCTCCGGTCCTGCCGAGGTCGATGGTGACAACGGCGACTCGGTGCTGCGCAAGCAGGCGCAGGTGCAGGCCCGCACGGCTGTCCAGGGTGGTCCGGCTGCCGTCAACAACGGTGGCAAGGTGACCACCTATCGCAAGTCCGAGAGCGACGATCCGTACGTCAACGTGGGCCGCAACGACCCGTGCCCCTGCGGTAGCGGCAAGAAGTTTAAGTACTGCCACGGCAGGAATCGTTAATGGCTGAGGCTTTAGAGGTAACGCCCGCCGAGCTGGACGCGTTTGCGGACCGGCTC
>CALLRY010000435.1:0-1123 GCA_938014285.1 uncultured Collinsella sp.
GGCCCTGACCGAGGAGCTGGCCCGCGACGGTGTGGCGTAAGCGCGCGATATGGCGATGCGACAAAGGGGCAATCCCTTTGTCATAATCAAAAAAGCCGAGGTCTCAGCGCGAGGCCTCGGCTTTTATTTGTCCCATGGTACGGCGGCTATGAGCGCGTCTCCATCTTGGCGTGGCACTTGGGGCAGGTGACGCGGATCTTGCCCTTGCCCTTGGGGACGGAGAGCATCTGACCGCAGTTGGGGCACTTGAGGTATGCCGTGGTCTTGCGACCCTTCCACATCTTCTTGGCCGTACGCTTGGCACGCTCAAAGTCTTCCTTACTGGCGCCGGCTGCGCGTGAGGTGCTGGCCGCTGCAGCGCCGCCGCCCAAGCTGGCGACAAACTTGCCCAAGCCGGGAACATTGGCGGTCCTGGCGACAAAGGCCTCGTTCTCCTTGCGACGTGCATCGTTGTTTTTGGACAGGCCGCGCAGCACGCCAATCACGATGACGGCGATGGCGATCCAGCTGAGCCACTGGATGCGGGCTATCGATCCGATCATCGCGATGACGACGCCGGCAAGACCCATCACGATGGTGAGCTCGTCGGCACCATTGCGACCCTTCATAAAGTCATTCATGCAAATTGCCTTTCGTTTGATATGCTGCACGCCTTTATACCCGATTTAGAGCAAGGGGGACAGGTTAATCTGCATCAAGGTGGTGCAAACATACCTGTCCCCGGAACACCAAGACGGTGCAAAGAAGTCTGTCCCCAATGCCCCAATTACTTGGAGAGCTTGTCGACGACGCGTTCGATCTCGGCGAGCTTGGCGGCTTTGAGGTCTTCGTCGCCCGATTCGATTGCCGAAGTCACGCAGCCCTCGATATGCGCCTTGAGCACGTCGGCGTTAATGCGCGCGAGGAGTGCCTGTGTGGCCATGAGCTGCGTGGAAATATCGACGCAATAGCGGTCCTCGTCGACCATCCGCAAGATGCCGTCGATCTGGCCGCGTGCCGTCTTGAGCATGCGGGTCACCGATTTGTGGTCTGCCATCATGGCGGGTCCTCGTTTCTGGTCGATCTTCCGGATGCCCCCGTCAGTTGCGGTGAAATAGTTCTTGTTTATAGGCTTGAAGCGCTA
>CALLRY010000436.1:0-13570 GCA_938014285.1 uncultured Collinsella sp.
CTCGGTGCGATGCTCGTCGATATCCATATCGCAGCCGAGTACCTGCGAGAACTCGATGATGTCGGGATTGGCGTCGCGCCAGCGGCTCTGCGAAGTGATGATCAACAGGCCCGCGTCCTCATCGAGCATAATATTGGTGCGCCCGGCAGAAAGCGTGCGCGTGGGGTTGAACGAAGACAGGCGTTCGGCGTTGGCCTCGCGGTAGGCGAGTTGCTCACGGATATCGTCCGCGGTGCTGGAGCGATAGCCGTGAAAGTAGGGGGAGAGCTTGCCGGCGCACTCTTTGCACAGGTAGCCTTCATTGATTTTTGTCTTACCTAGAAGTCCCAGCTCGGTACCGCAAATCGCGCACTCTTTCTTCTCGAACATCTTGTCAAAGAAGCCCATGGCTGCCTCCCATCAACAGGTAGCGTGTGTCACTTTTGATGATGGGGGAGTGTGCGATTCTTCGCGATACCCAGACGGCTCAAGGAGTCTCCACAACTGGGACACATGGCCCATTTTTGACTAGTCGTTGGGGACGTTCTCAAACGACTAGTCGCGGGGGACACTCTTCGGCCACTCATTGGGGACGTACTTAAATGAGTGGTAGTTGGAGACACTCCTGGCCGAGCTAGAGATCGCGCGCGTCCCTTCTGGTCCATGCGGCTCAAAATCGCGGCGTGATGTGGACGGCTGGGGTCGAATTGGCAACATTTCGAGCCTGGCTTCGATATTGAGACTGGTTCTTTATTAAAATAGATTTCCAGACAATTGAGCGGCTGGGGGGTTAACCATGAGGGGCATGGGAGACACAACCGCATATTTGCGTCGGGGCATTCGGGAGATTATATGCCTGGCGCTGTTCTTCTTCACGTTTTTGGCGTGCGAGTATCTCTTTGATGTGCGCATGGCCGAGTTCGTGCCATCGAGTGAGGTCGTCATCTACGAGAGCATCGTTGTCGGCGCGAGCGTGATTGGCTTTTTCGTGCGCCCATTTCTGTACTATCGCCTTCCCCAGACGATCGATGCGACGAGCGATATTACAGGCGTGCTGTTGGTATCGGCGTTGCTGCTGATGATTACGGCAGTGCGGTTTGAGGTAGTAATTGCCGGCGGCCTGGTGGCGTGCTGCGCCCTGGGCTATTGCGGATCGACCGCCCATGCCAATCTTGCGCGGCGCTTTGCGCGAACGCCCTGCTTGGCGCGCGCCGCCGCACTTTCTTACGCCATGGGCGTTCTGGTGCAGGTTCTCAACCACATGGTGATGCCTGTCGGTATTCCTCAGCAGGCTGTTCTGGTTGTCTGTGCGATCGTGCAGGTGGCGTTGCTCCACGATGCCCGACGCGCCAAACTGCGCGACGAGTCCGATCCCAACTTTGAACCCAGCGTTGCCGGACTTTCGGTAGATGCTTTGGAATATGGCGCCAAGTGGCAAGACGATCCCAAGGCAAAGGCGGCATTCCGCCGCGCCGTAGTTCGCCTGACCGTGGCGACGGTGTATCTTTCCGGCGTATTCGCCGCTCTCAACGCTGGCCTCACGACCTTGCATGCTGTCGGAGCCGTCGATTTGGGCGATTGGCCGCGCCTACTGCTTGTCGTGAGCTCGTTGGCCGCTGGCGCACTATTTGACCTGCACGGCCGTTCGTATATGAATATCGGCATGACATGCGCCGCCATGTTGTCCACGCTTTCGTTCTTTGTGCTCATCGTCGACGGCAATGGCGGCAACGAGCTTGCTGCCACGATCATCTTTTATCTGGGCTCAGGCTTCTTTGTGGTGTTCTTTACCACAAAATATGCCGCCGTCTCGCTTTATGCGCGCTGGTCATATTTTTGGCCGTGCATGGGTCGCGTCGTCAACAACGTGTGCTCGATGTTCGTGACGGCGCCGGCAGTGGCGATCATCTCGAGTCAAAATGTGCTGGCTGCGGTCGGTGCGGCGCTCGTGATGTTTGTGGGCATTGCGATTACGCTGCTGGGGCAGTTGGGGCAACGAGCCGATGATGCCGCGATGCGGGACGGACTGCCGCTTGCCACCGACGATCTTGGTGGGGATCTTGCGCCCACATGCTCCGACCCCGAGCCCGTGGAGACAGCGGAGCTCACGTCCGATGAACGCCTTGATGCCTTCGTCGCCACCTTTGGGCTTACAGAGCGCGAGCGCGATATTCTTGAGGTCTTGGTCGTTTCGGACCAGAGCGTTCAGGACATCACCACAACGCTTTTCCTTTCGCGCTCCACGCTCTATCGTCACATTTCCTCGATCAACAAAAAGACCGGCACCGCCTCGCGCGTGGCCCTCATCAACTTCTTCTGGTCCTGGACACCCAAGGACTAGCTAATCTCCCAATAAGTTGCGGTGGAATAGTCCCTAAATTAAAGTCACGGGGCTTTAAACAGGAACTATTTCACCGCAACTGCTGGGGGGATAGACTGCGGCGGCGGCAGAGGCAACGGCAGCGGCGTTGGCAGCTGTGGTAGTGGCAACGGCAGCTGGCAGGGTGTTTTCCGTCTACTTGCTACAGCAGCTCGCCGTGGCGGGCAATGTAGCGGCGCTTCGCCAGCTGGGTGAGCGCGATATAGGCGGTAACGATGCCAATGAGCAGCCCAAAAAAGCTCGTGGGCAGCGGCATGAGGCCGAGCGCATCGGCGATGGGGCTTGCCGGCAGCCAGGTGACGAGCGTCAGGCCCAGCACGGTAAGAACGCACAATGCGGGCGCGGCGTGGTCGCGCGGGCTCGGCAGATGCGGGGAGCGCAACATGTGGACCACGAGTGTCTGCGACCACATGGACTCGACAAACCAGCCGCTCTGGAAGAGCGCAGCAAAGGTCGCCATACCC
The DNA here is from genome assembly GCA_938014285.1 of uncultured Collinsella sp. Lineage (GTDB taxonomy): Bacteria > Actinomycetota > Coriobacteriia > Coriobacteriales > Coriobacteriaceae > Collinsella. The sequence continues at coordinate 2,824 of CALLRY010000436.1, forward strand.
GCGACGTCGCCCGCGGCGGCAAGCTCGGACCAGCTTGCGTCCACGGCGGCGGGGCACACGACAAAGAAGAGCGCGGCGAAGGTCACGATGTCAAACAGCGAGCTCACGGGGCCCAGCTCGAGCATAAAGCCCTTGATGGACGCGGCGTCCCAGGCACGCGGGCGGGCAGTCCAGGCGTCATCGACGGTGTCCCACGGCAGCGCGATGCACACGATCTCGTAGACCAGCGACAGCAGCACCAGCTGCAGGGCGCTCATGGGCAAAAACGGCAAGAACAGGCTCGCGACGGTCACGGACAGCACATTGCCAAAGTTGGAGCTCACCGTGGTCTTGAGGTACTTGAGCAGGTTGCCGTAAGTGCGGCGGCCTTCGATGGTGCCGCGCTCGAGCACGCCCAGGTCCTTCTGAAGCAAGATGATATCGGCGGATTCCTTGGCAATATCGACGGCCGAATCGACCGAGATGCCGCAATCGCTCGCACGCATGGCGGCGGCGTCGTTGATGCCGTCGCCCATAAAGCCCACGGTGTGGCCGAGCATCTCGCGCATGACACGTACCAGGCGCGCCTTCTGCAGCGGCGAGAGCTTGGCGAAGAGGTGGGTTTTCTCGGCGCGCTTGGCAAGTTCGGCGTCATCGAGCGCATCGATCTCGGAGCCGAGCAAGACGTTGCTCGCATCGATACCAATCTGCTCGCAGACGGTGGCGGCGACGCGGTCGTTGTCGCCGGTTAGGACCTTGACCGCCACGCCCTTGGCCTCGAGGGTGGCGACGGCGCCCGCGGCACTTGCTTTGGGCGGATCGAGGAAGGCCAAAAAGCCCATCAGCACCATGTCGCACTCGTCGGCGATGCCAAACTCGCCCACGCAGCGCGGATTGGTCTTCTGCGCCACGGCAATTACGCGTAGGCCCTCGGCGTTAAGTCCGGCGATCTGCTTGCGAATCTGGGCGAGCTTCTCGTCGGTGAGCGGCTGAGCGATGCCATCGATCTCGACAAAGGAGCAGATCTCGAGCATTTCCTCGGCAGCGCCCTTGGTAACCATCTGGGTTTTGCCTTGGGCGTCGGCGACAACTACGCTCAGGCGACGGCGCGAGAAATCGAAGGGAACCTCGTCGACCTTGGTGTAGCGGTCGCGCAGGCTCTGGCCCAGCATGGAATCGGGTGCGACGGTCGAGGGCGTCACATCGGCACGGTCGATTACGGCCAGGTCGATAAGATTTTTGAGGCCGGTCTGGAAGAAGCTGTTCAAAAACGCATGGCGCAGCACGCGCGCGTCCTCGTTGCCATCGGTGTTGAGGTGGCGCTCGAGCACGATGCGGTCTTCGGTGAGGGTGCCGGTCTTGTCGCAGCACAGGACGTCCATCGCTCCGAGGTTTTGAATCGCCGGCAGCTCCTTGACGATAACCTGGCGACGGGCGAGGTCCTTGGCGCCCTGCGACAGGCTCGTGGTCACGATGACGGGAAGCATCTGCGGCGTGATGCCCACGGCCACGCTCGTGGCGAACAGCAGCGCGTCGATGACGTTGCCCTTGGTGGCGGCGTTGATGGCAAAGACGGCCGGCGCCATAACGAGCATCAGGCGCACCAGCAGCATGGAGACGCTCGAGACGCCGCGGTCAAACGCGCTCTTTTCGCCGCGCCCGTTGAGCATCTTGGCGATGCCGCCCAGGTAGGTGTCCGAGCCGGTGGCAACGACAAGCGCCATGGCGGCGCCGTTTTGCACGGAGGTGCCGGTAAAGACGATGTTCTTGCAGGCAGAGAGTGGCAGTGCGGAGCCGTCGGCGCCCTCGACGACGGTGACGGCGGTGGTCTTCTCGACGGCCTCGCTCTCGCCGGTGAGTGCGGACTCGATCACAAACAGGTCGCGCGCGGTGATGATGCGGGCGTCTGCTGGCACCATATCGCCGGCAGAGAGACGGATTACATCGCCGGGGACGAGCTCGTCGAAGGGGATCTCGATGCGCTCGCCGTCGCGCAGGGCGGTGCAAGTGTTGGAGACCAGGTCCTTGAGGGCCTCGGCCGCATTGCCGCTGCGGGCTTCCTGGATAAACTTCATACCGCCCGATACCAGCAGCATGATGCCGATGACGATGACCGTGGAGGGGTCGCGCTGCGGCTCGGGTACGGCGAGCACGTCGATGTAGAGCGAGACCAGCGCGAGCGCGGCGAGGATGCCGGCGAAGGGATCGATGAACGCGTCGGCGATGCGGCGGGCGAGCGTTTTGGTCGTTGCCTCGATGGTGTTGGGGCCGACGGCGTTCAGGCGCTCAGTTGCCTGCTCGACGGTGAGGCCGTTTGCCGTGGCGTCAAGCAGTACGAGGGCGTCCTCGGCACTATGGGTGGCGGCGAATATGGTGTTCTTGGATAGGCCGGTATGAGCGGCAGGGCGCGCCGTGCGGCGGCGCTTGGAGATGGCTTCGAGTACCGTGACGGTTTTGAGCATCAGCATAGGGTCCTCCTTGTTGAGGGGAGTTAGCGTACGTGTCGTATTTGCTTCAAAAAACCTAGATGTCGCTCACGTCAAGCTCTTGAGCCCACAAAGGGTGCAGCGCGCCTTTGTGGTGGTTTTGGCGATCTGCCGGTGGCGTTTATGCGTGTGCGGAGTCCTCGCGGCGTGCCGAGGGCGACATGCAGGTTTTTCGACTAGGACTGCCTTCCATGGCACACCTCCTAAAGGCTGAGCGCAGCGCGCTTTGGGTATCTCGTACCCCTTTTTAATCCGCCCGTATTCTTGATGAGGGGGTTTGACATGTCAACCCCATTGTTCGGAAAACCATTCCCCCTGACAAAGCCTTTACAGAATGCCGTGGCCCCAAAGCGCGCCCGCATCGACGCTTCGCCTGCGCTAAACTGGAAGGCACGTACGCGATTACGAGAGGAGCCCGCATGGAGGCTTACAAGCAAGAGTTCATCAAGTTTATGGTCGAGTCCGACGTCCTTAAGTTCGGCAGCTTTACGCTCAAGAGCGGCCGTCAGTCCCCGTTCTTTATGAACGCCGGCGCTTACGTGACGGGCTATCAGCTCAAGAAGCTGGGCGAGTATTACGCCCAGGCCATCCACGATAACTTTGGCGACGACTTTGACGTGCTGTTTGGACCGGCCTACAAGGGTATTCCGCTGGCCGTCGTGACCGCAATTGCCTACCACGAGCTGTACGGCAAGGAGGTCAAGTACTGCTGCGACCGCAAGGAGGCCAAGGACCACGGTGCCGATAAGGGCAACCTGCTGGGTTATGAGCCCAAGGACGGCGACCGTGTGGTCATGGTCGAGGACGTTACCACCAGCGGCAAGTCCATCGACGAGACCTATCCCAAGGTCAAGGCTGCTGCCGATGTCGAGATCAAGGGCCTGATCGTGTCCCTCAACCGCATGGAGGTCGGCAAGGGCGGTGTGACCACCGCGCAGAAGGAGATCGAGGCCAAGTACGGTTTCCCCGTCGCGAGCATCGTCTCCATGGCTGAGGTCGTCGAGACCCTCTACAACCACGAGATCGACGGCAAGGTTGTCATCGACGACGAGCTCAAGACCGCCATCGACGCCTACTACGAGCAGTACGGAGCTCGTTAGTTACGGCGTTTTACCAAACGCCGTAACCGGCCGACGCTGCGCGCCGCCCAGAGCGACAATTTGTCATTCAAAAGGCAAGGCATGACCAGAAGGTCAATACCTTGCCTTTTTCATGCCAACTTGTTCGCTCTGGGCGGCGCTCGCTGTCCGTCCTCTACCCGCGGCGTTGCCCCGCTCCGGATGCGGCACTTGGGGACGTTCCTTTTCTGTCGGCACTTTGGGACACTCCTTGTTTGACTAGTCGTTTAAGAACGTCCCAATGACCGGTCAGAAATGAGCGTGGATAATCTCCCGTTTTTGGCCTGTGTGCAGGCTCAAAGTGGGAGATTATCCACGCTCGCTTTAATTTGCCTGGGTTGCGATGCCTATCTAATCGGCTCGGCGTCTTCCCTGAGAATCGAAAGATACTCTTCATACCCGTACTGCCGGTATCTCTGTCTTGATTCGTCGAGCGGACGGAGGATACCCAATTCTTCAAATGATTTGACGAGCGAGCTCGCGGTACTCCTGCCGATATCGAGTTGGGCAGCGATGAATGCGGTGTCGACGATGGGGTGCTCTTCAAGAATGCCCAACAGCCTTTGCCCGTTTGCAGCAGTCCTTCCGAGATTTTCGGTAATGGTTGCTGTGGAACGGTTATGGAGGTCAACAAGGTTTTTTAAAGACCCTACCGAGTCCTCCGCACTCTCGAGAAGACTGTTGCAGAAAAACTCTATCCATTCCTCGTAAGCGCCTCTCTCCCTTACGGATGTGAGTTGCCGGTAGTACTCGCTTCGATTTTTCTTGAACTGGAACGATGGATAGAACAAGCAAGAATGAAGAACGCCATCATTGATGAGCATAAGTGTAATGAGAAGCCTGCCCAGGCGACCGTTTCCGTCTAGGAATGGATGGGCAGTTTCAAATTGGTAATGGACGAGCGCCGCCCGCACAATCGGATCCATTTCGACTTGAGGCTCATTGATAAAGCGTTCGAGGTCCTGGAGCGTGTTACTCAAATCTTCAATGTTTGGAGGGACAAACGATGCGGTTGCAATGGTGCAGCCTGAGGGGCCAATCCAGTTTTGTGAGGAGCGCAGCTCGCCTGGATTCTTCTCCGTTCCGCGTACTCCGTCCAGCAGGACCGCATGAACTTGCCTAAGAAGTCTCGTGCACAAGGGCATCTTTTTGAGCAGTTCTACGCCGCGGTCGACAGCACGGACGTAATTCACGACGTCTGCGACATCTTTATGATGGAGTCGTGTTTGCGATGGACTAAGTAGGTCGTCAAACGTGCACTGGGTTCCCTCAATTTGCGAAGAAAGGAGTGCTTCTTTGCGCACGTACATTGTCAGATACATGTCGGCGTTGGGAACAAAGTAGAGCATGCCTTCAAGCTCTCCAAGCTTTCGTGAGCATGCGGAAAGCGTGCGATAGGTTTCCTCGGTGAGGTTTAGCTGCCTCAATGATTGCAAGGGCGTTGGAAAAAACGAATAGTAAGCCAATTTCCCCGATAGATTATTGCGGAGCGTTCCCTGGCTGTTCTCCTCGATTTGCATCGCGCCCTCCATATCTTTAGTGCCGGAAACTCGTTATTAGGCTAATCATATCAATTCTAATAACGAGTTTAAGGATTAAATAGTTATTAGAATTGATGTAAACAATCTAATGATGAGAAGTCGTTATTACTTGACCATGGAGCTCGGCTTGGTACAAGGGGGTCATCCAAAATGAACGTGGATAATCTCCCGTTTTTGGCTCGGTGACGGCCTCAAAGTCAAAGTGGGAGATTATCCACGCTCGTTAGTTAAGCGTCCGAAAATCCACACTCGCCAAACCTGCCAAAAAGGGACGGTTTTATTTTGGCACGTTTCGGTCGGTATCAGGAAGTGTCAGGGACGGGGCGGCGGCAGGACTCGAGAGCGAAAAGAAGTATCGGGTTTGGTGCGCCCGCTTCTGCCCGTCCCGCGCGTGGGCGATACTCGGCTTATCGAACCGCGATGCAAAGGAGATGCTCATCCCACGAGCACTACCGAGAAGGGCTTGCGATTCGAACCCTCGCCTTAGTATTTTGGTCATTTGGCACTATAATCACCATAGGCATGCGCATAACGTTGCGCTTAATCAAGAGGAGAAAACGTATGGGTCTGTTTGATATGTTCAAGAAGAAGGCTGAGCCCGCGGCAGCTGCTGCTCCGGCCTCTATCTCTGCTTCTGCCGGCGCCGACGTGCTGTGCTCGCCCGTCAAGGGCAAAGTCATCAAGATGGCCGACGTGCCCGATCCCGTCTTTGGTGGCGAGGTTCTGGGCAAGGGCTGCGCCGTGTGGCCCGAGGATGACCTGGTCTACGCTCCCTGCGACGGCAAGGTGACCGTCACCATGGGTCATGCCGTGGGCCTGCAGTCCGATAGCGGCATCGAGGTTCTGGTGCACGTTGGCGTCGATACCGTCAACATGAACGGCGACGGCTTCGAGGGCTTCGTCAAGGCTGACGACGTCGTGAAGGCCGGCCAGCCCATCCTCAAGATCGACCGCACCAAGATCGCTGCTGCCGGTTACAAGGACTGCGTCGTCGTGGCCGTGTCCAACACCGCCGAGTTTGCCGACGTCGAGCTTACCGTCGAGGCCGAGTCTGCCGTCGCCGCCGGTGACGCCATCGTCAAGGTCGTCCGCAAGTAGTCTGCGGCATCCAGAAGATGCACAAGGGTGGTCGGGTTGTCCGGCCACCCTTTTTTAATGGGCTAAGCAGGTGCGTTTTATTGCAAGGGGCTTGCTTCACGGGCCATTTGTTCGTCAAATTGAGCCGTCCGCGCTTTTGCGACGTAGGGGTTTGGACGGAGCCGCTAATATGAACTTACTGTCACGACGTGCGCTGCGCGGGGAACGCGGTGCCGCTTGTTTGGAGGAATGTCATGAAAAAGAAGCTGCTGCTTGCGCCCCTGATGGCTGCCCTGGTCGCGTGCGTGGTTTTGCTTTCCGGCTGTGGAGGGCCTTCGGTGGAGGAGCTCATCGCCAATGACCTTACGAGCCAGTTTGACGAGATCAAGAACGGCGGAGATGACTTCCTCTCCGGTCTGGAAAAGGCTTCGGGCGACGAGTTTGAGCAGCTGGGTATCGATCCCAAGGAGTATGCCAAGAGCTATCTCGAGGGCTTTGATTACAAGATCGGCGATGTGACGGTCGATGAGGACAAGGGTACCGCGACCGCCGAGGTCACCATCACCTGCAAGTCCATGAACAAGATCGTCGAAGATTTCGCCACCCAGTATCAGGAGAAAATCGCCGCACTCGATACGATGCCTTCCGAGGACGACCTGTACAAGATGGCCGGCCAGGTCATGGTCGACGTGACCAAGGCCGCTAAGACCAAGGACACCAAGGTCACCTTTAAGTATTCCGCCAACGAGGATAACGAGTGGTCTGCCGACGATTCCGCAACCACCGAGATGATGAATGCGATGATGAGCTAGGGGATTACGCGGTTCTACGAACCGCGTAACCAGTTGACGCTGCAAACGCCCCTAAGCGGCAATCTGACGTTCAATTTCAAGCGCGCGACCAGAAGGTCAGCGCCCTTTCATTTCACGTCACCTTGCTCGCTTAGGGGCGTTTTCGCTGTCCGTCCTCTACCTGCGGCGTTGCCATGGTAGTCATTGGGGCGGCACTTGGGGACACTTCTTTGGTGCGGGGGGCAGCTAAAAGAGTCCCGTCCCACATTAGCTGCCCACGGGAGGGATGAGCGGTTATTCGCCCAGCACCAGCGCCGTGAGTTCTGCCTGGGTGTCCACCACGTAGTCGGCGCCGGCGGCTTCCAGCTCTGCGCGGCCGCGGAAGCCCCAGCTGACGCCCGCGCTCTTAAGGCCGGCGTTGTGGCCGGTCAGGATATCGACATTGGAATCGCCCACATAGAGCGTGGTTGCCGGATCAGCACCCAGCTCCTCCATCACATGCAGCGTGACGGGTGCTTCGGGCTTAGGCGGAAACGCATCGACACGGCCCTGTACCAGCGCAAAGCGCTCGGAACCAAAATACTTTTCGATAAGCGGAGCCGCCGAGACGTGGTCCTTGTTAGTGAGCACGGCAAGCTGCACACCCGCGGCGCGCAGGCGGTCGAGCATCTCGATCGTGCCGGCATAGGGGGCGGTGTGGTCCTCCTTGTGCTCGCCGTAATAAGCCCTAAACTCGGCGAGCGTCTGCTCAAACATACGGCCGTCGCCTGCGTACTCGGCAGGCATAAAGCGCTCAACCAGCTTGAGCATGCCGTTTCCCACCTTGTAGCGGTACTCGTCAACGGCAAACGTGGGCCAGCCGTGCGTCTCGCAGGTATGGTTGCCGGCGGCCGCCAGGTCCTCGAGCGTGTTGAGGATGGTGCCGTCCAGGTCAAAGATCACATGGGAAAAAACTGCTGCCATGAAAGCTCCCGTCATTGGGTTTCAAAACGCACCTCATAATACTGGGCTTATGCGTTGGGCGTGCTTGGAATCTGAACATCTCCAGGGATATCAAGCCGCATCGCGCCAATCATGCGATTCCGCCCTAGCAAATTCTCGGCAGCTGCTCTCCCACGAGCATGTCGAGGATGCGGTTCGAGCCCCAGCCGGTGCGCACGCGCACGGCGGGACGGGAGCCCTCGGCAAGTGGCAGCACGCGACCGATGATGGCGGCATTCTCGCCGTAGCGCGCGGCGCGCATGGCGGTTAGCGCGGCATCGGCTTGCTCGGCCGGCACCACGGCAACCATCTTGCCCTCGTTTGCCACCTGCAGCACATCGTAGCCGAGCATCTCGCAGGCGGCCTGCACGTCGGGACGCACGGGCACGGCATCCTCGTCGACCTCCATGGCAACACCGCTGGCCTGGGCAAACTCGTTGAGTGTGGACGCCAGGCCACCACGCGTGGGGTCGCGAAAGCAACGCGTGCCGGGCGCTGCGGACAGCACGTCGGCGATCAGGTGGTTGAGCGGTGCGGCATCGCTTTCGATCGTGCTCGAAAACGCCAAGCCCTCGCGCTGGCTCATGATGGCGATACCGTGGTCGCCGAGTGTGCCCGACACCAGGATGACATCGCCGGGCTGGCAGTTGGTGCCGCTGAGCGCAACGCCCGCGGGCACTTCGCCCACGCCGGCGGTATTGATGTAGACGCCGTCGGCCCCGCCGCGCTCGACCACCTTGGTGTCGCCCGTGATTATGGACACGCCCGCCTCACGCGCCGTTTCGGCCATCGTCTGCACAATCTGGCGGAGCTTGTCCATGGGATAGCCCTCTTCGAGGATAAAACCGCACGATAAGTAGCGCACATTGGCACCCGAGGTCGCGACATCGTTGACGGTTCCGCACACGGCGAGTCGGCCGATATTGCCGCCGGGGAAGAACTGCGGCGAGACTACAAAGCTGTCGGTCGACATGGCAATGCGCCCGCTCATGGGCAGCGCGGCGACGCCGGCATCGTTGCCCTCGAGCAACTCGGGCGACCCAAAGGCATCCAAAAAGACCTCATCGATGATGCGTTTCATCATCTGACCGCCAGAGCCGTGGCCCAACAGGACGGTGCTATCGGTGATGCTATGGGACATATCCAAAACTCCAATCGTGGGTGGTGCCAGTGTGCGGGTGCGTTCGGGCTAGTCGCGATAACGGTAGTGTGCCGCGCAGCTTCCCTCGGAGCTCACCATGCACGGGCCGACGGGGTGCTCGGGCGTGCAGGTGCGGCCAAAGAGCGGGCAGCTGCTCGGCGTAATGGCCCCGCGCAGCACGTCGCCGCAGCGGCACCCACGCGGCTCGACCGTCGCCTCAGCGGGCACGTCAAAGCGAGCGCGGGCATCAAAGCGCGAGAACTCGGGGCGGATGGAAAGGCCCGAGTTGGCAATCGGCCCCAGCCCGCGCCACGTGGTGTCGCATGGCTCAAACACCTGCTCGACCAGCTGGCGCGCCACGGGGTTGCCGTCTGCGTTGACGCCACGGCGGTAGGCGTTGTCGATCGCCGGCCTGTCCTCGACAACCATCTGGACCAGCATGCAGATGCCCTGCAGGATATCGACCGGTTCAAATCCCGTGACCACGCCCGGGGTATCGAACTCATCGACCAAAAAGCTAAAGGGCGTCAAGCCCGTGATGGTGGCGACGTGGCCCGGCAGGATAAAGCCGTCGATGGTGGTCTCGGGATCGTTGGCGATGGCGCGCAACGCCGGCGGCGTGGTCTTGTGGGCGCAATAGACCGAAAAGTTCAAAAGCCCGCGCGCCTCGGCCTCCAAGATGGCGGCGGCGATGGTGGGCGTCGTAGTCTCAAAGCCCACGCCCATAAAAATGACCGGGCGATCGGGGTTTTGCTCGGCAATGTCGAGCGCGTCGAGCGGGGAGTAGACGACGCGGATGTCGCGCCCGGCCGCCTTTTGCGCAGCGAGCGAGGTGGACGATCCGGGCACGCGCATCATGTCGCCAAAGGTGGTGATGATGGCGCCGTCTATGTTGGCGAGCGCGATTGCGTGGTCGATGTCGCGGTTGGCGGTAACGCAGACGGGACAGCCCGGTCCGCTCAGCAGCTTGAGCCCGGCCGGCATAATGGAGCGAAAGCCAAAGCGGCCAATGCTCACGGTGTGCGTGCCGCAGACTTCCATAAGATTGATGGTGCGGTCGCCGACGAGTTCATGGATGCGTTCGATGAGCTCGCGGGCCAGCTTGGAATCGCGAAATGCCGAAAAGTCGATACCGGAGCGAGCCGGCTGTCCGGCCGCCACTAGTATGCCTCGGCCGGGTTGCTGGTCAGTTGGTCTTCTTCGGCCAGTTCGGTCATGGCATTAACGAGCTCGAGCGTTTCTTGCGCTTCCTGCTCGTCGACGATCTGGATGCCAAAGCCGGCGTGTACGAGAATATAGTCGCCAACCTGTGCCGTCGGCACGAGTCGTAGCGACACGGGGCGCTCGATGCCCATCATGTCGACGGTGGCCTTGAGGTCGTCGTCGCGTTTGACTACTTTACCGGGAACGGCAAGGCACATATTGTTCCCCTTTTAGACGCTTTGCGCTGGATAGGCGCTCAATAATCCATCAGTTGATGGTAGCGCTCGCGGGGTTTGCGGGCAAACGCGTTACGCCTGTGAGACGGCTGGGCACAGCGGCGTGCGAGGGCGAGCTACTGTGATGCAATCTGCGCAAGACGAGCGCTTGCGACCGCCGCCTGACCGTAGGCGATGCAGCCGTCATTGACGGG
>CALLRY010000437.1:0-2106 GCA_938014285.1 uncultured Collinsella sp.
TCGACCATTTCGATGGCGATGCGCAGGGCGGCGGTGGCAGTTCGTTTACCCACGCGTGTCTGGAGCATCCAGAGCTTGCCCTGCTCGATGGTGAACTCGATATCGCACATATCGTGGTAATGGTCCTCGAGCGTCAGGAACACGCGCTCGAGCTCCTCACCTGCAGACTCGAGGCCCGGGGTGGTCTTGAGGTCGGCAATGGGCTCGGTGTTGCGGATGCCGGCGACGACGTCCTCGCCCTGGGCATTAACCAAAAAGTCACCGTAGAACTCTTTGGTGCCGTCGGCCGGATTACGCGTAAAGGCGACGCCCGTCGCAGAGGTCTCGCCCTTGTTGCCAAAGGCCATGGCCTGCACGTTGACGGCGGTGCCGAGCTCGTCGGAAATACCATGCTGCTTGCGGTAGATGCAGGCACGCTCGTTCATCCAGCTGCCAAAGACGGCCTGGATTGCAAGGCGTAGCTGAAGCTCCGGGTCGTGCGGGAAAACGGGCTTGCCATCGGCGACCTCGAGCTCGGGATACAGGAAGGCATCGACGTTCTCGGAGAAGATGCCCTTAAAGGTCTCGACGAGCTCCTGCAGATCCTCGGCCGAAAGCTCGGAGTCGACGCGGACGCCGGCGACCAGGCGTGCCTGGGTCAGCGCGTTCTCGAACAGGTCGGCGTCAACGCCCATAACGACGTTGGAGAACATCTGAATAAAGCGGCGGTAGCTATCCCAAGCAAAACGCGGATTTTGCGTCTGGGCGATGAGCCCCTGAACGGAGTCGTCGTTGAGGCCCAGGTTGAGGACCGTATCCATCATGCCGGGCATGGAGAACGGAGCGCCCGAGCGAACCGACACGAGCAGCGGGTCGGAGGCGTCACCGAGCTTCTTGCCGCAGCGGGCCTCGAGGTCCGCCTCGGCGGCAACGATCTCATCGAGCGCGCCTTCGGGCCAGACGTTGCCGGCACCGGAGTACTCGACACAGGTCTGGCAGGTAATGGTAAAACCACCGGGAACCGGCAGGCCGATGCGGCTCATCTCGGCAAGGTTTGCGCCCTTGCCGCCAAGCACGAAGTTCATGGACTTGTCGCCCTCGGTGACACAGGTGCCCTGGGCGTCGGTTCCAAAACGGTAAACCCTCTTGCAATCGCTCACGATACTTCCCCTTCCATGCGCTTACGCACACGACCGTGGTAACGAATCGACCCGCCGGTTACGGGCCGTGAGGGAACTATACGGCGGGCTTTATGCCGACATGAGAAGAGGATGCGCGGTTTGGTAAACGAGGTGAATATGGCGGTAAACGGTAGGTAAAGGTGGTTACCTTATGAAGATACCACTGCAAGAAAATTGCAGGTCAAATGCAAGTTTGTTGCTAAATCGCTTTACCAATATCGTGCATTATTTTTAGGTAGTCTTTTTGAGACGGTGCATTTTTAGCTACCGAAATGAGTTAACTTTGCCGGGCTCGGCGGGCGGCGCGGCGGGCACGGGCTTCTTGGATTTCCTCCAAGTGGCTAATGATCTCGGCAGCGCTTTCCTCGATGGCCTTGCCGTCGGTACGCACCACAAAGCAGCCTAGGCGCTTCATGAGGGCACGAGCTTCCTCGAGCTCGCTGCGCACGCTCTCGGGCTCGGCATAGGAGCCGGCAACGGCACGGGCGTAGTCATCGCCCAAGCGGCTATCGCGACGCCGACGAGGACCAGGATCGCAACGGGGATCATCGCGAATCTCGGAAATAACGTCGACGGTCGAAATCAGGCCAAACAAACGCATCGGGTCGACCTCGTAAATTGACTTGGGCGGCTCCATGCCATGGGCCAACGGAACATTGGCAACCTTGTAACCTTGAAAGGCCAAAAACATCGACAGCGGCGTCTTGGACGTGCGCGATACGCCCAGCAGCACGATATCGGCTCCCGAAAGGTCGTCGCAGCCGCGTCCATCATCGTGCTCAACGAAATATTCCATGGCCTCGATACGATGGAAATAGCGGTCATCGGTCCTGTGAATCACGCCCGCAACGCCTTTGGGCGGCACACCGATGAGCGACGACAGCACGGCGAGCGTCGGGCCGATCAGGTCGACCGAGCGAATATGCAGCATGCCCAGGTAATCGAG
>CALLRY010000438.1:0-1026 GCA_938014285.1 uncultured Collinsella sp.
ACTGGGATGCTTGGCCAGAGGCCTTCGGCGCCTGCAAAACATTCGGGTCGCCGCCTAGGTCGATGCCCGTAGCTTCATCAATGCGAATCCAAGCACCATCCTGCATGGCGACGGAACCAGGAACAATGGTCGGCAAAACTTTTGCCGGACGAAGAACCTTGCCGTAGGGACTGCTCATAAGAACGATATCGCCGTTCTTGATGCCACGCTCTTCCGCGTCGATGGTCGATATGAAGCACTCCTGAGGGAATGCTTCGCGCAGGCTAACGACATTGTCGTTTACCGTGTGGGCGCGGCGCAGCGAATGAGGAGTCCAGAGCAGCAGCGGATATTCGTCGGTCTGAGCACCTTGCCCCTGTTCGGGATCACCCTGCTGCCATTTCGCGATAGGCGAAATGGTGGAATAGCCCAAAGCGTTGGTCAATGCGGCGCACGTCGCGCTATAAATCTCGAATTTGCCAGAAGTCGTTGCCAGAGGATTCTTTTCCGGGTCAGCATAGAATGCTTTCCAGGGAACGCTGGTAAGGCTGTCGTCTTTCTTGCGGGGAATCTTGAACATACCCTTTTCTTTGAATTCGGCAACCGTCATGAGGCCCTCTTGCGGTGCACCCTCAACACCAAGCTCGTCGATATCGTCCTGTGTGATGGTGAGCAGCGGCGCATATGCCATGGTGTCCGCATCGGTCATGTACATAGCACCGGCGAGAGACGAATACGTACGCTCGGCGTCGGTCATGGTGTTGACGGTCTTCGGATCGACATCGAGGCGCTTCGCGAGCTCCTCAGCGATGTAACCCTCGGGCTTCGACTCGTACAAGGGTTCCATAATCTGATCGGCCCAGTACACGGTGTCGGAATTGTTCATCCATGCGAGGTTGCCCTTTTCCCACCACGTCACAACGGGCAAAACTATGTCGCAATACTGGCGAGACGGGTCAAAGAACGGGTTTGCACCCCACACGAAATCGACCTTACGGAACGCCTTAATTCCAGCGTTCACGTTCGGAAGAGAATTGAGCGAGTTCT
>CALLRY010000439.1:0-1359 GCA_938014285.1 uncultured Collinsella sp.
TACTTCTGCAACACCCCGCTCGAGAACAACGCCGTCGCGCTGATGGGCCTGCTCAATGTCTGGTACGTCAACTTCTTCGGTTCCAAGAGCCACGCCGTACTGCCGTACTGCCAGTACCTGCACCGTTTCCCGGCCTACCTGCAGCAGCTCACCATGGAGTCCAACGGCAAGCACGTCCGCTGGGACGGCAGCGCTGTGACCTCCGATACCGGCGAGATCTTCTGGGGCGAGCCCGGCACCAACGGTCAGCATGCCTTCTACCAGCTGCTGCACCAGGGCACTGTGGTGGTTCCGGCCGATTTCATCGCCTTTGCCAATACCGCCAACCCTGCGACCGATAGCGGTCAGGACGTGCATGAGCTGTTCCTGGGCAACTTCCTGGCCCAGACCAAGGCGCTCGCCTTTGGTAAGACGGCCGACGAGGTTCGTGCCGAGGGCACGCCCGAGCAGATCGTCCCGGCCCGTTGCTTTGAGGGCAACCGCCCGACGACCTCGATCTTCGGCGACACGCTGACCCCGTTCGCGCTCGGCGAGCTCATCGCCCTGTACGAGCACATCACGTTTGTCGAGGGCACGGTCTGGGGCATCGACTCCTACGACCAGTGGGGCGTCGAGCTGGGCAAGCAGCTTGCCAAGCAGATCACCCCGGCCTTCCACGACGACGCCGCCAAGGCCGAGCAGGACGCTTCGACCCAGGCGCTCATCGAGTTCTACCGCGCTCACCGCAAGTAGTCGCTGCTGTTAACGCATCGCGCCTTATAGCCAGGGGTCCGTATCCTATCGGATGCGGGCCCCTTTGCTTTGCCGTGGTCCCGGGGCGCACGGCCTTTGTGGAACATCGCCGGGGCGCCGCGCGCTGCGAGAACCCTGCGCCTAGATCTCGGCCTCCGCATGGCCTCGCTGCGCCTCGGGCAGCTCCCCGTAGAGCGGATGGTCTTCGAGCCTAAAGCGCTCGACCTGTTCGGGAGTGCGACCGCGTACAAAGAGCCACGAGCGATCGATCGGCGTCGCCATGAGCGTGCTGGGGAGCGCGTCGGCGCGGTCGGAAAACGCCCGGGCACTCTCGGGATCCTGGAACGCCAGCACCAGATGCGTGTCGCAGTTGCCCATGATGGAGCGTGCGCGTGCCTCGCCATAGAGCGCATCGAGCTGGTTGGTCGACTGCAGCAGCAGCGTTGCCCAGATGTTGCGGCTTCGGATAATCGAGAGCACGTTGTCGATCTGGGGGATCTGCAGATTTGCGAAGTCATCGAGCATAAAGCGCACGGGCACGGGCAGGCTGCCGTCGGGCTGTCTATCGGCCTCGCGAATGAGGCCCATAAACGCCTGCGTAATAAAGAGGCCGGTCAGCGGATCGAG
>CALLRY010000440.1:0-1465 GCA_938014285.1 uncultured Collinsella sp.
CCGCAAACGACGGCAAGGACCGCGATGACGATGAGCGGCTTGGGGATATGACGCTTGTGCTTGTGATAGGCGTCCTCGTCGGGATGCACCTTGCGCTTGGGTTTTTGAGCATCGTCGTGCAGGGAAACGGGCGTGGGAATATCGACCTTGGGGATACCGAAATCCTTATCGAAAGCCGGCAGCACGCAGGTCTCATTGGGGTCGGCGGCGTCCGAAAGCACCGCAGCGGCAGAGGCCGGCGCATGAGGCACCTCGGTATCGATCTGCTCTTGCGTTAGGCGCGGAAAGCCCGCCGTGCGGCCCGCTGCCAGATCGGATGCGGCCGCGTCCTCGGAGAGGATACCCGGAGCGGGGCGTCCGCATTTGGGGCACGTACGATCATGCGGAGAAAGACGGGCACCGCAACCCTCACAGAACACGAACTCGGTGTGCTCGGGACCATCGCCCGGACCCACATAGGCGTTGCAGTAGGGGCAGAACGAGGCGCCGTCCTCGATAGTCTTAAGGCAATGCGGGCAGATCACGGCATCCTCTTTTCGAAGCAATTCAAACAATCGAGGTTAGAGCATAACATCGCCACGGCCCCACAGGAACAAGGCACCAATTCAACATCGCCAGGGCGCGTAGCTACTTCTTCTTTTTGCTTGGCATCGAGACTTTGATGCCTTGGGCGGACTTCGTCACGCGGGAGCGCTTGGCTCCGGCACTCCTCTTTTTCTTGGGCTGGGCCTGGGCCACGCCCTCGAGCGCGCGGGCCTCGGCCTCGCGAACGGTGCGATCTTCGCGGCGCTGCGCCATGTCGGCGGCGAAGCGCTTGGCAAAACGCTCGGCCGTCGAACCCGTCGAGCTCACCTTGCCGCCACCGCGACCCAGGCGGACGCGCACACCGCGGCCAAAACCAGTTGCGGCATGACGACGACGCGGCTTGAGCGAATCCATCATCGTGGCGAGCTTAAAGAACACCGAGCAGGTAAAGACCACGATGACAGCCAAGATAACCATCTGGCCCATCGACAGGTTGGCAATAGACAGCAGCTCCGGGAATCCGATAACGCCCACCAAGATGCCGGCGACTACAAACACAAAGAGCACCACTCGTAAGGGTGTGAGCGGCTGCGAGATGCGCCAGACCAGACTGACGCTCGCCGCGCACGACGTAAGCAGGCACATCGTAGACAGCGTGAGCTGGCTAAAGCCAAACACGCGCGCCACAAAGATATCGAGCGCCGCAGCCAAAATGACCGCAATCGACGCCGGCAGTGCACGCTTGAGTACGTTGGTCAAAAACGCACCCTTCACGCGAGCATTGTTGGGCTCAAGGCCCAACACAAAGCCCGGCGCGCCGATGCAGAAGAAGTTGATGAGCGTCATCTGGATGGGCTCGAAGGGGTACGGCGGCAGCGCGATGCACAGCGCCGCCAGACCCATCGAGAACAGCGTCTTGGTCAGGAACAGCGAGGCCGAA